>JAJYGL010000217.1 GCA_021790625.1 Pseudomonadota bacterium
CGGCTTGCCGATCAGCGTTGAGTTGGCGCGTTGTGTCGCTGGTCGTGTCGCTGAACAGGGAGAATAACCTTTGATCGCGCGTCACGCCTTGCATTGCATCCCGCCAGGCCACCGTCGTGACCATGTGGGAATAGATCAGCGGTTCTCTAACTTGCAAACTCAGCAATAATCCGGCATTATTATGACTATAGGCATATGACTATAGGATAATAGCATGGGTAATAATCAAATATCAAAATCCGAGTTCAAAATAAAGGCGCTTGAGTATTTTCGTCAGGTTGAAGCATCCGGTGAAAGCATCATCGTGACTGATCACGGCAAACCCGCATTGGAAGTGCGCCCGTATCGCGACACGGCTCGCGCTCCCCTCGATATACTGCGTGGTTCAATGGTACGCTATGATGATCCAACGGAACCTGTGGCAGAGAATGACTGGGATGCAGCTCAGTGATTGTCCTTGATACGCATATTCTTGTATGGTGGGTAACGGGCGATGCGGCGCTGAGCGAGGAAGCGAAGGCCGTGATTGAACGCGAGCAGAATGGTGGCGAAATTATCGTTTCTGCCATCTCGGCTTGGGAAATAACCATGTTGGTTGAAAAAGAACGGCTTGTACTGTCAATGGATGTCAGCAAGTGGCTTGCCACCGTTGCGGAAATTGAGGGAGTCAAGTTTCTTCCGGTAGACGTTGACATTGCAAATAAATCGGTTGTGCTACCAGGAGAATTCCACAAAGACCCGGCAGATCGCATGATCGTGGCGACCGCGCGCAAATTGGCTGCTCCTCTGGTGACGAAGGATGAAAAAATAAAATCTTATCCACACGTAAAAACGATTTGGTGAGTTTATGGCGAAGCAAGATTCGCCTGATCCGGGTACAACGTCATGGCAATGGTTTTATTTGACCACGCGGCAATGCAAGTTAACTATATGATTGTTTTTATTATTAACACACTTTATTGAAAAATTTTTATGAAAATTGCGGGGTTTGAACAGTAGAGGCTCTATCATTGAATAGAGAGGTTTTTTCCTGTTTTTTCGTGCGTTTGAATAATTAGAACTCTGCAATAATCTCGGCATAGAGGGGAAATTGTCGGTTTTTAACCCAACGTCTGCGGAGATATCAATCATGAGTTTTATCAATAGCATGCCAAGCCAAAATATCCCGTCCTGGCAACAAACAGCCGGATCAAATCAGCAGATCGGCGGCGCGAGCGGCAATACCGGTGGTGGCGTGGGTCAATCCGGTTTTCTTGGCGGAATCGTGCGAGCGCTCGAACAAAGCCTGACTGGCGCGTCGGCCACATCTTCTGCTGCAGCTACATCCAGCACAGCATTATCCAGCACGGCGTTATCCAGCAGTTCAGCCTCATCTTCAGGCGCAATCCAGACCACGCAAAATCAGGAAGCCGCAATGCAGGCGTTCTTGCAAAACCTGTTTGCATCACTTGGGCAGGCAAATAATGCGTCATCCAGCGCGAGTGGCACAGCTCCCAAAGATACTTCAGCACTATCCGGAATACAAGCAGCTTCATCTACATTAGCAGTTGACGGGCATCATCATGGCGGAGGCTCGCACATGACTGCCGATATACAGGGTTTGCTTCAGCAGATGGCATCCAGCAATCCCAGCGCTTCCAGTACATTGAGCAGCACGTCGAGTAGCGTGCAGAGCAGCGGTCCCGCCTCATTAAACCAACTCGATTCCAGCTTCCAGAATCTGGTTAGTGCTTTTAATGTCTCGCAAGGGCAAAGCGTATCAGCAAACAATACACCAACATTGCAATCATTCCTGCAAAATCTTTACCAAAGCATGAGCGGAGCACAAAGCGCCAACGGATCGATAGTCAGTACCCAGATTTAACGGCGGATTACTGCATTCATTCCATTGCCATAAGCAAAATACGGAGGGTAATCTTCCCCATTTTCAGTTTGGCTAGAAGTGGAGTTACGCCACCATGGGCTGTGGTTTCGATATTCACGAAATGCTCGGTACCAAGATGCGCGCATTATTTCTAGATCTGACCCCAAGCATCTGACCCCAAGCATCTATG
Organism: Pseudomonadota bacterium; assembly: GCA_021790625.1. GTDB lineage: Bacteria > Pseudomonadota > Gammaproteobacteria > Burkholderiales > Sulfuriferulaceae > Sulfuriferula. Next base: position 2,055 of record JAJYGL010000217.1, read on the forward strand.
CGCCAAGCAGTCTTCTTTCCAGCACTGACTGCATATCACGGCGCCCATCAGCAATCAGGTAGATGATGACATGGTTGCCTGTGACACGGTAGATCACGCGGTATGACTTGAAGAAGGTCTGGCGATATTCCTTGATCCCAAGGCCGACTAGTTCTTTCGGATAGCTACCGCGTTCCGGGAATTTCGACAGGCTCTCCACAACGCCCACCAACTCATCCAACACGTAGTTGGCGTTGGCTACGCAGTCGAATTTGGAGATGTAGTCGTGGATGGCCTCCAAGTCCTGCTCAGCACCCTCGGTGAGCAGAACTTCGAACTTGGCAGGTTTGCCTGCCATCAGCCTGCCATCAGACTGTGGCTCGCTTGGCGCGAAGGCGGGCGACGACGTCAGCCACGGGTTTGACCTTGCCAGCGGCAACATCCTGATTGCCCAGAGCAAGGATTTTCAGGAGCGCCAGTGTTTCTTGCGTCTCTTCGTACGAGGCGACGTCTTGCAAGACAGCCTTGGCCTCACCGTTTTGGGTGATGACTATGGGTTCACGCTGCTCCGCTAGGTGCGTCAGAATCTTGGCAGCGTTGGCTTTGAGATAACTGATCGGTTTAACTTGTGATGAGTAGCGCATGGTCGTGCTCCAAGTAACGAAGACTGAATATAGTCTTTTTATGGGCTCATGGCAAGATGTCTGAAATGGATGCAGTCGCGCCATCAAGCCGCTGAAGGCGATGATTTACCAGCCGTACTGTAATATCCTTGTTCGCCACCAATACCTTGGCCATGGCCGCATAACGCTACTTCTGGTTCCGATGGATTTGGGGGGATTACCATTCCGAGCGAAACGCCTCAATAATGAAAACGTAACTGGGCAATTAGCAGCGCATCACCCTCAACGCGATAGATTATGCGATGTTCGTCGGTGATGCGGCGGGACCAGAAGCCTGATAACGCATGCTTCAAAGCTTCCGGTTTTCCTACGCCAGAGAAGGGTTCGCGTTGGGTCTCGCGAATCAGTTTGTTAATGCGTTCAACCATACGCTTGTCCTGTTTTTGCCAGTAGAGGTAATCATCCGATGCCTCGTCCGCAAAAATCAGCTTCACTCGGCCAGCTTCCGCTCAACGCCCTTGCCAACGTTCAGTTGCGTGGTTGCCGAAAGAATGCGCTTGGCGTTGGCCGGTGTGCGCAAGAGGTACGCAGTTTCTTCAAGGGCTTTGAAATCTTCAAGTGAGAGCATCACTACGGCTTGTTCGCCGTTGCGAGTAATGATCAAAGGTTCGTGGTTGTTGCAAACTTTATCCATGGTGCTGGCAAGGTTTGCGCGAACAGTAGTGTAGGTCATTGCATCCATGCTGACTCCCCAGATATGTACGTTTTACTGTACATCAAAAAATATGGATTGTCTAGCATGCCATCAGAGTCAATGGGGCTCGATCGATGGGGTCTAGCTTTGTAGCGAAAGGCGTCAGGATCGTCAGCAGTTTTTGTTAATGCTGGGGCAAGTCATTGCCTGGTGGATTGTTGGGGGGATTACCGGATTACCTGGCAGGTAGGGGAGTGTGCGCCTGCGCGGGCGCTCGCGCGGTATAAGGTACGGCGTGTTATAATTGCCATTGGTTAACAAGCGACGCACTAGCGTGATGTGTGTGCCACACCACGCTTCATTAAATTCCACATGCCTGCAATTTATGCTTTTCTGATTACCGCGATGGCGCTTGGCGCAGGCTTTTTGCTGTCTACCATTGAGCAACCACGAATATATGCGCGCTTCCGTAACCTGGATGGGTTGCGTGGCATGGCCGCAGTTTTTGTCATGATTCATCATTCAGCATTGTGGTATCGCTACCAGACCGAGAACAAATGGTATACCTCCAGCGCGTTCTACACTCATCTGGGAGAAGGCGCTGTAGTCATTTTTTTTATGCTGACCGGTTTTTTGTTCTGGGGGAAAATTCGCTCGAGTGCGCATATTGACTGGCAACGTTTGTACCATTCCCGATACAGGCGAATCATGCCGATGTATTTGTTTTCGATCATTTTGTTGCTTGCAATTGCATTATTCAGCCAGTATCTGACACTCATTCATCATGCTGGCGAGATTGTCGGTGATTTCTTGCTGTTCAGATCTTCTTATTTGTGGAGGGATTATCCTGATATTTCTCTTATTGATGCCGGGGTGACATGGACACTCGCCTACGAATGGTTTTTTTATTTTAGTTTACCCGTACTTGCCAGTTTTTTATACAAGACGCCTGCAAACCGTCGTTATTGGTTATTTGTTTATGCGTTACTCCTTATACTGGGTTTCTTTCGCATCTGGCACTTGCACGCCAAATTTTTAATGTTGTTTGTTTACGGTGCTATTGCATTCGAATTGACGCGTCATCCTCGTATTGCGCCTTTACGTCAAGTCATGGTTAGTTGGAAAGGCACTATGCTGATTCTGCTGTGTTCTGTTATTGCCATTTATCATTACGAAAATGCCTACGAAACCGGCGCTTCTTTTTTATATGCCGTGATCTTTATTGTCATCGCGCAAGGTAATAGTATATTCGGATTGCTGGAAAGCAATGCGACAAAGATACTTGGAGACATTTCCTATAGCATATATCTTCTGCATGGTATTGTTTTGTATTGTCTGTTCCATGTTTTTCACCCGGCAACATTGTCAGGACATTGGTTAGTTGCCGCAGGCGCAATTTTATGCACAATACTGGTATCCAATGTAACCTATTTAAAGGTTGAGCGGGTATTCATGGCGTGAGTGTGTGATATTGAAGCTGCATACTGGACGATGTGCAATCAACGGTATCTGACACGGTTATTTCGGCATCGCGATGCCAGTCCGCAACATGCGATTGCTTTAACAGACGTGGCTACACGTAGCAACTTTGTTTACAAGAGGGAGGCACATTTAGGTGGAGATGCAAACTTACTGCACAGTCTGCGAACGATCGGGCGTCAAGTTCGCCCCGCTGCCGGATTTTTACCGCCATACTGCGATGCGGCATGGTTTTCGTCATTTTGGTCGCGCGGAAACGATCGCGTTGGACAGCTATTCCTGTTCGTCATGCGGCGCATCTGACCGCGAACGGCTGTATGCTTGGTGGCTCAATGACCAGATCAAGACCGGCCGACTGAGAAAAGGCCAGCGCGTGCTGCACTTCGCTCCTGAAGGGCCTCTGTCGAAAAAGATCCGCCGGCTCGGTATGTTCGATTACAAGACGGCGGATTTCATGATGCCGGGTGTCGATTTCAATATCGATATCATGGACATTCCATTCGAAGACGAAAGCTTCGAATTTTTCATCTGCAGTCACGTGCTGGAACATGTGGTTGACGACAACTTGGCGGTAAGTGAATTGGCTCGCATCACGCACCGGAACGGGTGTGGTATTCTGATGGCGCCTATCTGTCTTGACATCAGCGAAACATTCGAAGATTCATCGGCCACCTCTGAGTCGGAACGCTGGCGCCTGTTCGGTCAGAATGATCATGTACGGCTGTACTCGCACCAGGGTTATGTCAATACACTTGAATGCAATGGCTTTTCCGTGCAACAATTGGGGGTTGACATCATCGGCCGTGAACTGTTTGTACAACTTGGCTTGTCGCAGACCAGTATCCTGTATATCGTTACCAAAACGCCACCACTCAACAACACTTGGAATCCTGCAAGCAGGCACACCTGACTATGAGCACTGAAAAACCTATTTATGTTACGCAGCCGTTTCTGCCGCCGTTGGAAGAATTTACGCCTTATCTGGAAAAAATTTGGAACAGCAGAATCCTCGCTAACAATGGCCCGTTTCATCGAGAACTGGAGCAGGCGCTGTGCGAGTATCTCGGTGTCGAGTATATTTCGCTGTTTGCCAATGGCACGTTGGCGCTGGTCACGGCGTTGCAGGCGCTGCGCATTACAGGCGAAGTCATCACCACCCCGTACTCGTTCGTGGCTACATCGCATTCGCTGTTGTGGAATGGCGTCAAACCGGTATTTGTCGATATTGATCCCGATACATTCAATCTTGATCCCGCCAGGATCGAAGCCGCTATCACGCCGCACACTACCGCGATCATGCCGGTGCATTGCTACGGACGTCCATGCGATGTGGATGCTATTCAGCACATCGCGGACAACTATAATCTCAAGATCATCTATGATGCCGCACATGCCTTCGGCGTTAACGATAGCGGAGGTACAGTGTTGCGCCACGGCGACTTGTCGGTGTTGAGCTTCCATGCCACCAAGGTGTTCAATACTTTCGAAGGTGGCGCCATCGTCTGCCCGGATGCCAAAACGAAAATTCGTATAGATCACCTTAAGAACTTTGGTTATGTCGATGAATTAACGGTTGTTGCACCCGGAATAAACGGTAAAATGAATGAGTTTAACGCGGCGCTTGGCCTTTTGCAGCTGAAATACATCGATCAGGCGATTGCAGATCGTCAGCGCATTGACGCCATTTACCGCGAACAGCTCGACGGCATTCCGGGCGTCCGCTTTCTGCCTGCAGTGGAAGTGCACACTGCCAATTACGCTTATTTTCCCATTCTCATTGGCACAGAATATCCGCTGTCGCGCGATGCGCTGAATGACCGGCTCAAAGAGCACAACATCTACGCTCGGCGTTATTTCTATCCGCTGATCTCCAATTTTTCCATGTACCGCGGGTTGCCATCGGCAAAACAGGAGAACCTGCCGATTGCGACAGAAACGGCTTTGCAAGTGCTATGCCTACCTATCTATCCTGCGCTGAATGAACAGGAACAGCAACGTATCACCCGACTGATTCGTTCTTGCGCCGACACGAGGCACGTCGCTTGATGCTTGGAGACAGACTGGAGAATCCGGCGGAGGCCATTGGCGGATATTTTGGCCTTGATTTGCCAGATTTTGGCGAACCGTACCCGCAAGCCATACGCTACCAGTCCGCACGCGCAGCAATCCGTGCGGTACTCGAATGTAATGGTATTCGGCGCGCATGGATTCCGGCTTATGTTTGTGATTCGGTGCTGTGTGCGGCACAACAGGCTGGCGTCGAAGTGTGTAGCTACATGCTCGACGACGCGCTCTATCCGCACCAGTTGCCTGCAACGCTGGCAGACGATGAGGTGGTACTCTACGTTAATTATTTTGGCCTGTGTCAGTCTGCGGTCATTCGCCTGCAAACACAGTTTCCTGCCGAACGGTTGATCATCGACAATAGCCATGCCATGTTTGCTCCTCATAGTGGTGTTCTGGCGACGGTCTACTCACCGCGAAAATTTGCCGGCTTACCGGACGGCGGCCTGCTGCTGCACTCGCCGGCACTGCGCATCGCCGCTCCTGTCACGGAAGACACGGGATCATTCGAGCGCATGAAATTCCTGCTGTTACGCGCCGCTTGTTCCGCCCGCGAAGGCTATGCGGCGTTCAACGAAGCACGCAATTCGCTCAACGGCCTGCCACCACTGGCCATGTCGCGGCTGACACAACGATTGATGCGCAGTATCGACTGGCAGCAGGCGAGGGTGCGGCGGCATGACAATTTTGCCATCATGACTCATATGCTTGGCGACCTGAACCGCCTGCACTGGGCGCCGACAGACGACGACGTTCCATTATGCTATCCTCTTGCACTGCAGGGTGTGGACGTTGCGGCGATCAAGACCAGCCTTGCCGCGCAGGACATTTTTACCGCCACCTACTGGCCCGATGCCATGTCACGGATACGACCGGGCAGCATTGAAGCCACCCTGGTCCACGACACGCTGTTCTTGCCGGTCGACCAGCGCCTCGATGTGGCGCAGGCCGAGATGGCTGCCAGACGTGTTTTGGAACTGTTGCACCATGGTAGCCGCAAAAAGGATTGATAGACAATGAGCGATACGCAGCCCTACGCAAAATTTAGTTATGACGCGCATGCCCGAACCTGCGCCCCGGATGATTTTCTTGGGCAGACGCGTCGCACCGTGCAAGGCGTAGCGATCCCCGAAGCACAGATTCACATGATTCTGGATGCGATACGCGATGGACTGCAATTGCGCAGCGATGACGTGCTGCTCGAACTGGCGTGCGGCAACGGTGCGCTTTCGGTTCAACTGTTCGATGCTTGCCGGGGATACCTGGGCACCGACATTTCGGAATATCTGGTGTCTGTGGCCAAACAGCATTTCGAACGCTTGCCTGACTATCGCTTCGAGATGCTGGGTGGTGTCGAGTGCGTGCATCATGAACCGCAGCCGGAACGGTTCACTCGGGCGCTGTGTTATGCCGGGTTCCAGTATTTTGCCGATTCCGACGCCAAGGACATCCTGATGACGTTACACGAACGATTTACATATTTGGAGCGGATATTCATCGGTAATTTGCCGGACCGGGCACGCGCCGCTGATTTTTATACCAGCCGTGAGGCTAGCGCGGAGGAATTGTCCGACCCAAATACTGCGCTGGGCATCTGGCGTACACGCGAAGCCTTTGCGCAATTGGCGCGCGATGCCGGCTGGCAAGCGGATTTTTCCGTTATGCCACAGGGATTTCATGCGGCACATTACCGCTACGACGCGGTACTGACCCGCAGGGGCTGAGCACCATGGCCGGCAAAACGCGCATCGAGGACATGGCTGTGTTTGGCGGCAGCCCGATTTTCGCTGTCGCCAAGTCCACGTCCAACCTGTTGCAACCTGATTTTGCCCGGTTCATGGCGCATTCCGACCTATTCCTGCAGGCGCAGCAGTACATCGATGGCGGTCCTGCAGTAGAGTTGCTTGAACGCCGTCTGGCTGAGTTCCACCAGACGGCGCATTGCGTTACATTTTGCAGTGGTTTCTGGGCGCTGGCGCTGGCTATCACTGCGTTGGCTATTCCGGGAAAACGCGAAATCATCATGCCATCTTTGACCTATCGGCGCATGCCCGATATCGCCGCTTGGCTCGGGCTCACACCCCGTTTCTGTGAAGTTGAAACAGACACGCTGGCGGTGAGCGCCGCGACCGTGGCCGCACAGATCAGCGACGATACCGCGCTCATTCTTGCACCGCATCCTATCGTCAACTGCTGCGATGCACAAGGACTGACGCAACTTGCGTACGAGCGAGAGTTGCCGCTATTGTTCGATTCTGTCGAATCGGTATATGAATCCGTGGCGGAGGGCAGGGTTGGTGGAATTGGCCGCGCCGAGGCTTTCTCGCTACATGCGTGTAAGCTGATCAATGGTTTCGGCGGCGGTTACATCACTACCAACGATACCGCGCTGGCGCAACAGCTTGCGTCGCTGCGCCATTACGGTATGGACGTGAATGGCAACGTAACCCTGCCGCATGGCATGAATGCCTGTCTGAACGAAATGCACGCCGCCATGGCGCTGGCGAGCCTGGACGATATCGAATCGCAAGTGCAGCGCAATCGGGAACGCTACTATACCTACCGGCGCAGGCTGGTCGGCGTGCCGGGAATCCGCTTGCTCGATTTTGACGAACGTCACGCAACCGCCTACAAGAACATCGTGGTGGAATTGTCCGACGGCTGGCCCTTATCGCGCGAGCAGACCATTCGCATCCTGAATGCGGAAAAGATTCTCGCCCGAGCGTATTATTCACCGCCGCTGCATCGCAGGCCGATGGATATTGCCAGCATTCCTGTGCAGTTGCCGGTGACCGACTGGCTGGCCGAACGTTTCATGAATCTGCCCTGCGGTCATCTGGTCAGCCCGCAGGACATCGAACAGATCGTGGACATTCTCGTTTTTATTGCCGCTCAGGCGCAATCGATCCGGGCACGTTTGCTCGAGCAGGAGCAGGAGGGCGCATGAACGCTGGCACGTTTGCCCTGACCGGCGCGACGCCGTTGTTCGAGCGCCCGTTGCGCTGCGGGCAAAATCGTTTTCCTTCGCGCGAACGCTATGAGGCCGCATTTCGCGGAATCTTTGCGCGGCAGTACTATAACAACAACGGCCCGCTACACGAACAACTCGAAGCCCGGTTACAGAAGTTTTTCGGCGTGCGTCATGCAATCTGCACCAGCAACGCCATGCTCGGACTAATGATCACGGCTGATGCGCTGCAACTGCGCGGCAAGGTGATCGTGCCGGCTTTCACGCACCCCGGCACTATCCTGTCACTCGCCTGGGCCGGGCTTGAAACGGTATGGTGCGATGTCGACGCGCGTACTCATCAGATCGACGCTGAACGCGCAGCTGCGCTCCTCGACAACGACACTGCCGCAATCCTGGCGGTCAATACCTGGGGCGGCGCATGCGATGTCGTCAACCTGCAGCGCACTGCTGACGCGCACGGTATCCGTTTGTACTTTGATTCCGCCCATGCCTTTGGCTGCGTGGCAGATCAAGGCAGGATCGGCGGATTCGGTGACGCTGAAGTATTTTCGTTTCATGCAGACATGATCCTTGGCGCCGGAGACGGCGGCTGCATTACCACCAACGATGACCTCGTCGCGCTGCGCGCACGCAGCATCCGCCCGAGTTATGGTCTGGCGCAGCCGGCGAGCATTGTACGCGTAGCCAATGCGCGCCTGTCGGAAGCGCAGGCGGCTATCGCACTCATGAATCTCGACGATTTTCCTGCCCATCAGATACACAACCGGACACTGCGTGCGGTCTATGCTGGTGGACTGGCTGGCATTCCCGGCCTGACGCTGTACGATCCGGTTGGAATCCGCGAATCAAACTGGCAACATTTGGTGGTGATGGTTGATGAAGCGGCGTATGGCCTGTCGCGTGACCGCCTCATCGAACTCCTCGCAGCAGAAAATGTGTGCGCTACCCGGGGCTTTGCCAGTGGCATTCATCCCGATGCGGAGCGGCATTTTCCCAATGCCGCACGTCTTTACGCAACCTGTCTGGAATTGCCGCTGGGCGCGCAAGTTACGTCCGAGGCGGTCGGATGCATCTGCGAACTGCTCGCGCGCGCCCAGCGCTTTGCCGTCAATCTCCGGGAGCACTATGGTCACTAAACCCATGTTCGGCATCATGCAACCGTATTTCTTTCCTTATCTGGGACATTTTTCGCTGATTGCTGCCGTGGACGAATGGCTGGTATTCGACATCACGCAATATACGCCGAAAACCTGGATGAACCGTAACCGCATTCTGCATCCAAGCGAAGGCTGGCAGTATGTCAGCGTGCCGCTTGCCAACGGGTCGATCTCTACCAAGACCAGCGAGGCGAGGTTGCTTGATCCAGCCGCGGCGCATAAAAGCATGATCGGAAAACTGAGTCACTATAAACGTACGGCGCCATATTACGACGCTGTGCTGCACTTGGTTGAGGAAAGTTTCGACGACCATGACGATTCACTGGTGCAGTTGGATGTGCGTGGTCTTGCCGTTGTTTGCCGTTATCTCGACATCCCATTCCGCTACCGTATTTGCTCGGAGCTGGCGCTTGACCTGCCCGCAACACTGGGGCCGGGTGAATGGGCGCTGGAAATCAGCAGCCAACTCGGCGCCGGCAGTTACCTCAATCCGGTAAGCGGACAGGCATTGTTCGACCCGGCTCGTTTCGCCGAACGTGGGATCGAACTTCATTTCGCCCAGCCCAGCGAATTTTCCTATCGCACCGGTTCTTATCGCTATGAGCCATGGATGTCGATTCTTGACGTGCTGATGTGGAATCCGCCCGATGTCGTTGTCCGTGCTGCACGCGAGCACATTACTATTGAACCGGCTCGCCGCATTGAATGAAAGCAACAGGAGAGCAACCCGTCATGCCAAAAATATCGGTCATCCTGACCTCGTTCAATCACGAAAAATACATTGCCGAAACCATCGCCAGCATACTCGCGCAGACCTTCACCGATTTTGAGCTCATTATCTGGGATGATCTGTCGGCGGATCGTTCCTGGGATATCATCCAAGGCTACCGGGATCCGCGCATCCGCGCGTTCCGTAACGAAGAACGCCGCCGCGGCTTTTATGGCATCAACCGGGCCATTACGGAAGAGGCTAGCAGTAAATATATCGCCATTCACCATTCCGACGATGTGTGGGAGCCGAACAAGCTTGAGCTGCAATATGCGTTTCTTGAATCACATCCCCACATCGGCGCGGTGTTTTCTAATGCGCGCGCCATCGACGAGAATGGTCAGCCGCTCGACGATGCGCAACATGTTTACGCCAACATCTTCAACCAGCCCAACCGCTCGCGCTCGCAATGGCTGCACCATTTTTTTTATGTCGGAAACGCGTTGTGCCATCCCAGTGTGCTGATTCGCAAACAGTGCTACGACGACTGTGGTCTGTATAAACCCTGGTTACCGCAACTAGGCGACCTGGACATGTGGATGCGGTTGTGCCTGAAACATGATATCCATGTGCTGCCCGAGCCCCTGGTACGCTTCCGTGTACGCGCCGACGAAGCCAATGCTAGCGGCAATCGACCGGAAACACGCATCCGTCATGGCAATGAATCGTTGATTTTGCTGGATAATTATTTACATCTGACTGATTTTGATCAGATTGAGCAGGTCTTTCCGTCGGCGATACAATACCGTCGCGGTGCCAATAGCGAACCCCGCTTTGCGCTGGCTATGACGGCGCTTGCCGAACATAGCGTCCCTTGGCACAAGCTATTCGGCCTGCGCTTGCTCTACCAACTCTTGGGCAACCCCGATTCGGCAGCACGATTGTGGTTGCATTACCAGTTCGATTATCGCGATATGATCCACCTGAGCGGGAAAATCGAGACATTTTGTGATACTCAAAATCTTTATCCTGAGCTTGTCGCCATTCAAAATTCAAGGAGTTGGAAGCTAACCAAGCCGTTACGATGGTTATCTTTGCAAATTCAATTGCTTAGCAAAAGGTAGACTAATTCTGTTCTGGTTATGGAAAAGATGGTATGTTTCATTTTCATTTTGCCAATCGGTTGTCGAAATCGACTTTTTGGCTAGATGTTACGCTGTTGGTGCGTGGCTAGGCAATGAACAGGAAGGGCGTTATGGTGAGTGATTTGACGGAATCAAGGTGGTGCATGAACGATTTGACCCAAGGGTTGGCCGAATGTGGTAACCGGATTGTCGTTCCCTATGATTTGGCCAGTTGGTGGCGTGTGCAATCACTTCGTATTGCGCACGAGAAATGAAGCGGGTTAGGCATGCTGTTAAACTTGTCATCCCTGTCATTCGGCGGGGTGGTGGTCTGGCGCGCACGTTCAAGAAAGCAGTGCGAATATACCGCTGTGAAGGTTTGGCGGGTATCAAACGCGTTCTCAGGAAGGTAGGCAACAGCCAACTCGATCGAAATAATTATAACGAGTGGATTCGCCGTTACGACACGCCGACCGAAAGGGCGCGCGCCATCCTGTCCGCGCGTATGGATAGTTTTGTCCATAAGCCGCTTGTCTCAGTGATAATGCCTACCTACAATTCTAAAGCAGAGTGGTTAATCGAAGCCATTGAATCGGTGCGTAAGCAGATCTATCCGTATTGGGAATTGTGCATTGCCGATGATGCCTCCACCGATGAGGTCATTCGCCCCATTCTGGAGCGTTATATGAGGGATGATATGCGAATCAAGGTGGCGTTCTGCGAGAAGAATGGGCATATTTCCGCGGCATCCAATACTGCGCTGCGACTGGCTACCGGGCCATGGATAGCGCTACTGGACCATGATGACCTCTTGGGCGAGTATGCCTTGTTTCATGTGGCCGCTGCCATCAACAAAGACCCTGATATTCGAATGATTTACTCGGACGAGGATCTGATTGATGAATTTGGCAGAAGATCCGACCCATATTTCAAGTGTGACTGGAATCCGGATTTGTTCTATTCGCACAATCTGGTCTCGCATTTAGGTGTTTATCGCACAGACCTTTTAACGAGCATCGGTGGATTCAGAGAGGGGTTTGAAGGTTCGCAGGATTATGATCTCGCTTTGCGTTGCATTGAATGCATCAAGCCCAATCAAATTCATCATATTCCTCGGGTGCTTTACCATTGGCGCAAACACCTGGGGAGCACGGCAGAATCCGGCGATGCCAAGCCATACGCCTTGTTGGCTGGATTGCGTGCGTTGAATGATCACCTTCAACGACTGGGAACAAAGGCTGAAGCCGAACTTTCCAGTTTCGGTCACGGCTACCGGGTACGCTACACCTTGCCTGATGTTCGGCCGTTGGTAAGCCTGATCATTCCGACACGCAATGGTTTGAGGGTGCTAAAACCGTGTCTGGATTCGATCCTGGATAAAACCACCTATGTCAACTATGAAATTCTGATTGTTGATAACGGGTCTGATGATCCCGCCACGGTGGAATACCTGAATGTGCTCGCCAAAGATTCGCGCATTCGCGTGGTGAGGGACGAGCGGGCATTCAATTATTCTGCTCTGAACAATATGGCTGTCAAATTGGCGCGCGGAGAATTGATCGGTTTGCTGAATGATGACATCGAGGTGATTACGCCGGATTGGTTGTCTGAAATGGTCGCAATTGCAGTGCAACCTGCGGTCGGGGTAGTGGGTGCGCGGTTGTGGTACCCCGATAAGACCTTGCAGCATGCTGGTGTGATTCTAGGCATTGGCGGGGTGGCTGGCCATGCAGCGCATGGTCTTCCTGAAGGAGAATCAGGATATTTTAGGCGCGCAATTTTGCAACAGGGATTTTCTGCGATGACGGCAGCTTGTTTGCTTGTCCGGAAAGCGGTTTATGAACGAGTGGGAGGCTTGAATGAAACGGAGCTTCAGGTTGCATTTAATGATGTAGATTTTTGCCTTCGCCTGCGTGAAGCGGGCTACCGCAATGTGTGGACACCTTACGCCGAGTTGTATCATCATGAATCAGCGACACGCGGGCAGGAGGACACACCGGGAAAACGGGCGCGATTCGCCGGGGAGATAGCGTACATGCAACGTCGCTGGGGAGATTGGCTGGCGAATGATCCGGCCTATACGCCCAATTTGACGTTACAATACACCGATTTCAGTTTGGCGTGGCCACCTCGTGTCGACCCGTTATCGTGATGCCGCTTGGACATTCGATGAATTGAATGTCGTCGCTGATTCAGGTACTATCAAAAGGGGGGGTTGCACTTCAAACTTGAATCCGCGTATTAAAGAAAGGCTGAGTTTTGCCCGAAATACCTGTGGCGGATAAATCATATCTGGCCATTTTGCTCTCCACATACAACGGCAGCCGTTACTTGCGCGCGCAGCTTGATTCCCTGTATTGCCAGGTTGGCGTGGATATCCGCATTCTGGTGCGCGATGACGGGTCTGCGGACGATACGCTGACTATTCTTCAAGCTGAGGCTGGTGCTGGTCATTTGACCATCATGTCTGGCGGGCAGAATCTCGGCCCCGCCATGAGTTTTCTCGTCTTATTGCGGCAGGCCATGGGAAACGGTGCACAATACGCGGCATTCTGTGATCAGGATGATGTTTGGCGGCCTGAGAAAATGACGCGTGCGCTGGATATGTTGCGTGGCAAGGAAGACCATCCGGCAATGATATGCACGCGGGTGGAGTTGGTTGATGAGATGTTGCGCCCGATCGGGTTTTTACCTATCCCAAAGCGAAAGATTGGTTTAGGAAATGCGCTGGTGGAAGATATTGCTACCGGATGTACGATTGTGCTGAATCGCAAGGCCATCGAACTGGTTTGCGCCTATTGGCCGGATAGGCCGCAGATGCACGACTGGTGGTGTTATCTGGTGCTGTCGTGCATGGGGGAGGTCATTTATGATCCTTGGCCGTCATTGCTGTATCGCCAACATGGTAACAATGTGGTGGGGGTGGCTAGAACGCCGGTGACGCGCCTTCTTAAACGGTTCCGGCGCTTTTTGGGCAAACATAAGCAGCCGGCCTGGTGTACGCACCATGCCAGATTGTTGCTGGACGGTTATGGTAACCAGATGGCGGCCGAACATCGAATCTTGCTTCAACGATTTGTGCGTGCCAAGACTGATTGGAAAACGCGGATTGGTTTGGCTTTTTCGCCCGAGTTGTGGCGGCAAGGGTTGATTGATACGTGGATTATGCGGGCATTGATGGTAATGAATTTGTTGTAGCACGGTTTACACGCTCAATGTTTGGTTCTATGATGCGCGCGAAACGGTCTTCTTGTTTATGCGTTGATAAGTATCGTTCAGGTTGCCTAGCATTTGATCCATGCTGAATTGCTGTAAAACTCTTTGGGTTGCCGCAACAACCATATGACTGGTTTTTGTTGTGTCGACCAGTATGTCCATAATGCACTGCGTCAAGGCAGACACGTCACCAGTCTTGAATAACAGACCTGTTTCGTTGTGAATAATGATCTCTGGCAAACCTCCTGTTGCCGAAGCGACAACAGGGCGTTTCATCAATGCTGCTTCGATTGCTACATAACCGAATGATTCGAATAAAGATGGAATTAGCACGATATTGCTTTGCTCAATGTGAGCGGGAACATCAAGCGTATCGCCTTGAAAAAGAACAAATTCGGTTACGCCAAGTTCTTGAGCCAAGCGTTGCAAATTGAGTTTTTCCTCTCCATCACCGCAGATTTCCAGCGTAACGGGGAAATGCTTCTGTCGCAATTCGGCAATGGCTTGTATGGCAATATGTTGGCCTTTGATGGTTTGTAGGCTTCCGATGACGATTAATCGGATAGTGTTTGGCAGATGGTGATTCCATTCTTGTGACGGATGATAATCGTCAGGAGATGCCCCATTATAATTAATCATAAAAGCGTGCTGTGGCAACATGGCAATATTTTTGGTAAACACTTGCCATGTGTAATACGATTCAAAGATAAAAAGGTCAGTCAGCGGCACGAGCAGCCGTTCTATTGTGCGATACAAAAACCCCTGAATGCGGCCAAATCGATTATGGACAGACCCGCCATGTGGCGTGTAGATTACCGGAATTCGCAATATTAGCCCTATGAGTCTCGCGTACAACCCGCCTTTGGCTCCGTGACCATGTAACACATCAATTTGCGTGCGTTTACAAGCGCTGGCTATTTTTATGATGTTGAAAACATCTGTCCAATGTGGCTGTTTTTGAATGGAAAGGCTTAATTGTTTTATTTTTAATGAATTGATTGCAATGAAATCCTGTTTGGCTTTTTGGTCAGCCTTGAGTGAATGTACATATAAGAAATTAAATTGTTTGTTTAGGTTTGATAGCAGTATATCGTGTACGTGTTTGCGCAATCCGCCGACACTATCTCCACAAACAACACTAACATTAATTTTTTGATTGGATGGCATTGAACGTTATGCGGGTAAATAGGATAATGGGGTCAGGTCTAGTAGGATAATGGGGTCAGGTCTAGTAATGATGCGTGTCAATCGGTGTTTCTTATCATTTTTTAGGATAGATCGTGACGTGTTGTGCAGAGCCATAACACGCCTTTTACTAAAAACCAGACCTGACCCCGCCGTACTGCTTGTGACCGGGCAGAGCATAATGCTTTCCAAATCCATCAAAAGGTTGGATTGAACGACCAAGTCTGGTCGCGGTTTGCCATGGTCGCCTTGTAGAGAAGCCGATTTGGTTGCATTAACATTAAATTGTATCGGGTAACAGGTTAATTGTTTCGAAATTTTTGGTGACCGTTTCGAGCATGGGCACCAGTGCTAAGGCGCGCAGAATGCTTTGGCGTAATAGCATTATGTCTTCAGTGTATTCGTGCACCAGACTATTGCGTAGACTACGCGCTTCTATCCAGTCAACTACGCTTGGAATCAATCCGAGTTTTTCCGCACGATTCAAGTTGTCAAGCACGGTACCGACAGGTTCGAGTTGTAAACGCAGATAAGCAGGAAGTAATTTGTCGCCCAACGTATCCTGCAAACGGCAAAAGCGGCTCACAAATGCATCTAACCGTTCAGTCAGTTCTGCATTCTTATCTATCGCATCGAGCCAGCCAAGTTGTGGGTCTGTCTGCATTAATCCTGTGGCTGTGTAAACCAGATATTCGCGCTCTTTGATGGCGATGCGCCTGAGATGGTCAAATCTTGCTGCCAAATTTTGATTGGAATGGTGCTCCGTCATAATGGCGTACCTTGGGCAAGTGCATGTACGTGTATCGGTTTGAGATCGGTGGACGGATCAATGATTAATATATCAAATTTCTGTAGGCCGAGTTTCATTTGCAACAGCGCATTATACCGAATTGCCAACATGGCCTTGTCTTCCGTTGGCGAAGCCAGTTTGACCAGCAGGTCGATGTCACCTCCTTTGGCTGTGTCATCCAATCTGGATCCAAACAGACAAACGGAGGCATCGCTTCCAAATACTTGGGCAGCGAGTTGTTTGATCGTTGTGTGATAGTTTAATGGCAAACGCATGATGTCCGAATTCTATCATGCTCCGTATTTTGCTCAAGTCCAACAGACTTCTAAATGTAGAGTTAAGCGGGTATGGTCTATCGCCGTGACTCATGGCGGAGCTAATCAGCAGTTTCTTGGCTGCCAAACAACTGAAGCAGTGCGTGAATCGTTGGTTCATTTTTTCGACCAATTCGCAAACAGACTTTGACAAAATGCTGTGTATAATTTTCCGAATTGCTTGCGTCGCAGAAAATAGCACAGAAAATGGGGCTAGGTCTAGTAATGGTGCATACCAATCGTTGTTGCTTTTCATTTTTTCGGATAGATCGTGACGCGTTGTGCAGGGCTATGACACGCTTTTTGTTACAAAGCTAGATCCTGTTGTGTGCATGACCTCGTTGTGTGCGCACAAATATTCAGTCTCCAAATAACGGGGTCAGGTCTAGTAATGATGTATATCAATCGATGTTTATTATCATTTTTTCGGTTAGGTCGTGACGTGTTGTGCAGAGCCATAACACGCCTTTTGCTAAAAACTAGACCTGACCCCGCCGCGTACAGAGCCATAACACGCCTTTTGCTAAAAACTAGACCTGACCCCGCCGCGCAGGTCAGGACGGAAGGAATGGCAGTGCCGTGATTGACGGCAGACTGTTTGTCATAGTAGGATAATCCTGACGTGTAGTTGATGAGGTGACAATGGCCCAAGGAATACGCAGGAGTACACAATTGAATCTTTCGTTTCCGTATGACTGGTCGAATCCCGCTATCAGCGACGAGGCGCTGATCATTAACATTCTGAATCGCGGAATTTTTGTGGATATTTGTCGTGTGTGCGCCTATTTTGGCTTGGATGTGGTTGAGGGCTTGGCATCCGGTTTGCGCAACACAACAACAGGGAACATATCGCTTACCCGCAAGTTGAACAACATCAGAAAAGGGTTTATACGTGCTCAGGCTCGATAGCCTGCCAGAACAAACACGTCAGGTCT
>JAJYGL010000236.1 GCA_021790625.1 Pseudomonadota bacterium
TTGGCATCTGTCTTCTGCCTGCGACACCCGTTGGCTGCGACAGTATCCACGCCTTGATGAAATCCGGTCCACGACGTTTATATACGTTGCCAAGCTCCGGTGCAAAATAGGCGCCTTCTCCATTGACCGTATGGCAGCCCATACAGTCATTGGTATCGAACAGATATTTGCCACGAGCAACTGACGGCGTTATTTGATCGGCATGATCACGAATGGGAATGCGTTGCCAAGTATCGTAGGTAAGTGCCAGATAAATGACGAGGAAAAATCCTGCGCCGCCCAGAAAAATGTTGCGGGCCATGGCTTTGGTAAACACCTGTTGCATGATGGACTCCTTCGGTTGAACAATTTGCAAGGTTCAGTTTCTCGCGAAGGGCAGAAAGTGTCTTTGACTTATATCAAGATGCGAAAATTTTTTATTCGCCTTCATTGTTGGCGTTATCATGGGAGGGCATCAAATTTTGGCAAAAGCACGGAAATGGCGGCGGTACATCGAGACGAATATTACTGAGTTTATTCATCGCGCCTATCATTATGCTGTTGTATTGCTTAAAAATTAAGCAGCCAGTTCAAGCTGGACGCAATTCACTATATTTGTTCAGCTAAGTGCGATAGCGTACAGACTCGACCCTCCAGCGCGAGCATGCTTTTCAGAGTATGCACGGCAAATGATGTTCCTGTGAACTTTCACCGTTCAAGAAATATTCGCATCTTCAATTCAATGGGTAGTCGTAATCTGTGGTTAATCATGAATTCTCAGATGAAAACTCACACGACATTCAAATCAAATTTCGTGGTTGATTTGCGTTAGATATGGATTTACCTTGACTAAGGAACCGCTGATCTATTCCCACATGGCCGCGACGGCGGTCTGGCGGGATGAAATGCAAGGTGTTGCGCGCAGTCAAGGGTTATTCTCCTCGATCAGCGGTTCCTAAGGTGTCGCTTCAGGCTGCGTGGATATTGGCACTCTATTTATTTCTTGTCATTTCATGATGAAAATCAGGAGGAACACACATATGAAACCTCATGTCGTCGTCTTGGGCGGTAATTTTGCCGGCCTCGGTTCTGCCCAGAAAATCCGTGAAACCTGTGGTGATTCGGTGCGCATCACCGTTATTGACCGCAAAAACTATCTGCTCTTCATTCCGAACATACCCGCTGAGGTCTTTGAAGACCGTGATCCCAGTAAAACGTTGAAAATGGATATTGCAAGCGCACTGGATGAAGATGGGGTTGAATTTTTACAGGCTGAGATCAAGGCGATCGACCCTGATAAAAGGCAGGTGGACTTCATCCCCAACGAGCGACCTGGTTCCGCGCCGGACACCATCACCTATGATTATTTAGTCGTTGCCGTCGGCAACCGATTGGCCTATGACAAAATCGAAGGTTTTGCCGAGCATGGTCATACAGTTAGCGATTTCTATTATGGCAATAAGTTACGTCACTTCTTGGCCAATGACTACAAGGGTGGGCCAATCGCAGTCGGATCTGCCCGTTTCCATCAAGGAGATGGCACCAAGGATATCAAGCTGTATGGTGGGCATGCGTTTCCGACTGCTGAAGCGGCCTGCGAAGGCCCGCCCGTTGAAGTCATGCTCTCCATGGCTTCCTGGCTTGGTCGACATGGCAAAGGTGGGCCAAATAAAATCACTGTATTTACACCCGCCAACCTGATTGCGGAAGATGCCGGCGAAGAAGTGGTCGGCAAGCTGCTGGGGATTGCTGGCAGCATGGGCTTTAACTACGTCAACAATAGCAAGGACATTACCCGACTCACCAAGGATGGCATTGAATTGGCCAGCGGCAAGAAAATTGACGCCGAGCTAAAAATTGTTTTCCCTGATTGGGTACCACACGATTTCATGAAGGGGCTCCCAATCAGCGATAGCGAAGGCTTTGTGGTGACCGACGTGACCATGCGCAACCCAAAATATCCCAACGTCTTGGCGGCAGGCGACGCGGCAGCGATTACTGTGCCCAAACTGGGGGGTATTGGTCATGCCCAGTGCGAGATTGTGGCGAAGCAGATCGCCAAGGATATGGGCAAAATGGCAGCAGACGAAGCCGATAAGCCGTTGGAGCCCGTGGTCTACTGTATCGGTGACATGGGCAACAACATGGCCTTCTATATCCGTTCCAATAGTTGGTTTGGTGGTCCCGATCAAATCTTGACGATGGGTCACATACCCTTCCTGCTGAAGATGCAATACAAAAACCTTTTCTTCAAAAACAAGGGGAAAATGCCAGAGTGGGGGCTAAATGCCTCGATCCTGCTGGCCGAAAAACTCTTGGCAGCCTGATACGAAGGAAGATGGGAGGTGGATACTCCATCTCACCTTCCTGAGGAGGCTGCTGCCCTGTTTTTACTCACGATGACAGAATACCCAGGAGATAGCGCATGGAAACACAAACGAAAAACCCGTTCATCCCCGCTTTAACCTCTGAACAATGGGCAGGTCTCGCCCGCTTGGGCGATCTCGCCAATGGCGCCGAGCAGTTTATGGGCAGTCCAGCGGGTGTTTTGCCTATGGAAGTCGCGCTGCGAGCTGGTGACTGGAACGAACGTTTTGATTTGACCGGCGGACTCGAGGAACTGCTGGAAACCATTCAGGCACTGCGCCAAGCTGGTGCATTGCGCCTGATACGCGAGAACGCTTCGTTTGTCACCGAATCTCTGACCTTGCTGGCGCCTTTAATGCCAAAAATTATCGCAGCGCTGGAAAACATTCCCTTTGCCAAATCGATGGCATCCATACAGATGGGAGGAGACTTCTTATCCCGCATCAATATGTTCATGGATTTTCTGAAAGGGCCTGCGGGCAATGATCTGGTGTCCAAAATCAAGGAACTTGGCGATCTGTGGGAAGAAACTGATGCCAACACCACCATCGTTGCTGCGTTGCGCGTACTGAAACAATTGCAGGAAGATGGCAATCTGCAGCGCATTGCCGATTTCAGTAGCCAGATCAACCACTTCACTGAAACCATTGACCTGAAATCCCTCCCCGGCCAACTCATCCAGAAAAGCACTGAAAGCTCGATTCCAGCTACGGTAACCGCGCTCTTGCAAAGCGGTCGGTCGCTAACCCGCGCTTTGACAGAAGCAACCGAGCACGAGTCCAATGTGACAACCGGTGGCCTGAGTGGCCTCTACCACATGCTAAAAGATCCCGATGTGCAGCGCGGCATGCGCATCATTGCGGTACTACCCGTCTACCTCGAAAAATCTGGCGTTTTTAAAAAATCAGACAAAACAGTGAGTTAAAGCCAAACAGGCTTTTGGGGAACCTTTGATTAATTCCCACATGGTCGTGACAGCGGCTTTGCATAAAAATCGCCATCAGCCAACTTGGCCTTGGCGTGCTTTGTTTCCTGTTTTCTGTTTTCCGCTTTCTGCATCCCCAAAAATGAGGCACAAGGTGATCTCTTCGAAGTAATATCCCACTGGTCTGCTCCTGTCTCCTTTCAGGGTACAATACACATACCTATCCAAGATATGTAAGGATGCCACATGCGACATTTTCGTCAAGAACTCTGGTTCAACATTCCAACCCGCCGGGCATTCATCAACATCACCGACCAAGTCAGTGCCTGTGTGAAAGAAAGTGGTATTCATGATGGTCTGGCACTGGTAAATGCCATGCACATTTCCGCTTCGGTATTCATCAATGATGACGAATCGGGTCTGCATCACGATTTCGAGGTGTTTCTCGAACGCATGGCGCCCCACGAGCCGGTTTCCGCCTATCGCCACAATGATACGGGTGAAGACAACGCCGATGCGCACATCAAACGGCAGATAATGGGGCGTGAAACAGTCGTCGCCATCACAGCAGGTAAGCTCGACCTTGGCCCGTGGGAACAAATTTTTTACGGCGAGTTTGATGGTCGACGCAAAAAACGGGTGTTGATCAAAATCATCGGTGAATGACGCCCAATGCGATACGGTTTTGCCCATACAAACGGCCTTTTCCGACAAAAGTCCGGATAAAATCATTTTTTCGCCTGCCACGGGTATATTTCACGCTACAATGCCGGTTTTGCCAGCCTCAACCCTCATGGATAAACTTTTTCTGCGCGGCTTTAATCTGGCCGTATTGATTGGTGTATACGAATGGGAGCGCCACGCGCCACAAACCGTTCAG
>JAJYGL010000023.1 GCA_021790625.1 Pseudomonadota bacterium
ATACAACATTTGATTGACCGGCGCATGCGCCACGATACCAATGATGCCGCACATAAAATCATTCCCGATAATGTAAATGTCTTGCCCAATCCGCCGGCAGGCTGCGAGCAGCCAACTGCGCCGGACGGACAAACCAGAAAACCAGATGCGACGATCGCCACCACAATGTCTCTGGCAAAGCAGTAAACCCGGCCGCCAATACCAACAACACCACTATCAACATGCCGCGCAGCGCACCAGACAGCAAGCCGAACCAATGATTTGCAGCGCCAAGCCCGGCTGCTTTCAACGCCATAGTCACCAAAGATGCCAACACCGACATCAGCACCAGCACGACCAAGAACAGCACCACAACCGCGACAACATGCCGCAACCCATCGCCCGCCAGCGCTGGCGGCAACATCTGTGCAACACGGGCAGAAAAATAACCGGCACACCACCACGCCACGATCCAGCTGACAAGCGACAACAACACCCTGACCCCACCCCCCCATGCACCCAACAGGGCAGAAATGCTGACCAGCGCGATGATTCCCCAATCCAGTCCATTCAACACAGGGGCACCTCCATATGAGGTCACTGTGTCATCGGCACAAGCTGTGCACCGACATTATTCAGACGCAAATTCGCCACCACTGCTTCCGCTTCCTTGCGACTGGCATAAGGCCCGATCCGCAAGCGTATCGCCCCGGAAGACAAGGTTTCGGCATGCACAGACACACCAATATTCTGCAAACGTTTACGCAACGCCGCCACATGATCCGGTTGCCGAAAAACACCTAACTGAACAACGTATTGCACCGCTTGCTTATCTGCTTGCACCGCCGTCTGTCGCGTTTTTTGATGTGTATGCTGATGCATTTCCTGATGCGTACTCTGATGTGCGGATTGCCGTACAACAGCCGTCTGTTTCGATAAATCAGCATCAATCTGTGCCGATTTCGTTTCCGGCCCCTTTGATGGCAACACACCAGACGACGTTTTATCAATCTGCTGTGTTGATGCAATGTGTGACGCAACAGTCACGCCTGGCCGGCCGACAACCGGGACTGCAGATGATAATGCGCCTGGCGGCGTTGTTTTGGCGGCAGGTGCCACATTCGCTGTCGGAGCAACCGGCATCGTCAGTACCGCGACCGGCATGGACGACTGACTCGCCTGCGGCACGCCGGCTGACCGGCGCGGCGCTTCATCCAGCACCAGCGGCAACACCAGCACTGCCAGCACCAACAGCGCCACGACGCCAATCAACCGATGACGCGCCCGCTGCCGCCACTGTATGGACACTTCTCCCGCACCCGATGCTTGCACGTTGCTACCCTTCCAGTGCCGACTGCAAGACAGCCGCCACAGTATAAAACGAACCGACCGTCACGATTCTATCATTTTCATGCGCCAGTTCACAGGCCGCCTGCCACGCCAATGCAGGATGTGTATACAACGCAACATGTTCCGTGATTCCTTGCG
Organism: Pseudomonadota bacterium; assembly: GCA_021790625.1. Lineage (GTDB taxonomy): Bacteria > Pseudomonadota > Gammaproteobacteria > Burkholderiales > Sulfuriferulaceae > Sulfuriferula. The sequence goes on from JAJYGL010000023.1 coordinate 1,468, forward strand.
CCAGTAAAACCGCTTCGAGTTGTGCCTCGCCAGCGCCTCTTGGCACATCCAGACCAGCAAGCAGCCACACATCGACCTCGTCTCGCAAGGCAGCCACCACACCTGACATATCTTTATCCGCCAACATGCCCAACACCACAAACGTCTTCCCGCTCACCGGCAGTCGGTGCAAACTGTCTGCCAATGCCCGGGCCCCATGCGGATTGTGCGCCACGTCAAAAACACGTTCCGGCTTACCCGGCAAGCGTTGATAGCGTCCGGCCACCCAGGCATCACGCAAGCCCTGACGAATGGCGATTTCATCCACGGGCAATCTGTGCTGAACACAAGCCAATGCAGCAATCGCCACGGCAGCATTGTTCAATTGATGTCGCCCTGCCATGCTGGGATGAGGCAAACCATAATATGACGACACGCCAATAAAATCCCATCCACCAGCCTGATCGCGCCAAGTAAAAGTTTCTTCCACCGCATGCCATGGTGTGGCCAGTTGTCTGGCCCGTTCGCGCAAGCTCGCTGGCGGATCAGCATCCCCGCAAACCACCGGCACGGACGAGCGGAATATGCCTGCTTTTTCCGCCCCGATCGCCTCCCGCGTCGTTCCCAGATACTCGGTATGATCCAGATCGATACTGGTAATGACAGCACAATCGGTATCAAACACATTTACCGCGTCCAACCGACCGCCCAAACCAACCTCCAGAATAATAACATCCAGTGCAGCCTGATAAAAAATCAGCATCGCGGCCAGTGTGCCATATTCAAAATATGTCAGCGACACATCACCACGCACGCCCTCCACTGCCCTGAACGCGGAAACCAGCGCATCGTCTGTAACTGGCGCTCCCTGTATCCGCACCCGTTCGTTGTACACCATGAGATGTGGCGATGTATATGTCCCTACACGGTAGCCTGCGTGCAGTAACATGCTTTCCAGAAATGCACAGGTCGATCCTTTGCCATTCGTGCCCGCCACAGTCAAAATACAAGGAAAATGCATATTGCCAAACAAGCGTCGCGCCACCTCGGCCACTCGCGCCAAGCCAAGGTCAATGGTCTTGGGATGCAGTTGCTCCAGATAGGCCAACCAATCTGCCAGCGATGCGTCTTTGCCGTGCCGGTCCCCACACAGGGATTCTGATGTATCGGGCGACAAACACGCATCGACACTCATGCAACCCGCGCCTCGCCCATCAACAAACCCAGTATGTTGGCTATTCGTTCCCGCATCTCACGCCGGTCAACTATCATATCTACCGCGCCGTGATCCAACAAAAATTCGGCGCGCTGGAAGCCTTCCGGCAAAGTTTCCCGCACCGTCTGTTCAATCACGCGCGGCCCGGCAAAACCAATCAGGGCGCGAGGTTCCGCCACAATCACATCCCCCAGCATGGCAAAGCTGGCTGACACCCCACCCATGGTCGGATCAGTCAACACAGAAATAAAGGGCAAGCGATGTTTAGCCAATTGTGCCAATGCTGCGCTGGTTTTTGCCATCTGCATCAACGAAAAAAGACCTTCCTGCATGCGCGCACCACCACTGGCAGCAAAACACACCAATGGCTGCCGGTCGCGTGCGCAAACTTCAACAGCCCGCACGAAGCGTTCGCCAACCACCGCACCCATCGACCCGCCCATGAACTTGAACTCAAATGCTGCGGCAACCACCGGCACCTCGCATACACGACCTTGCATCACGACCAGCGCATCCGTTTCCCCCGTATCGCGCTTGGCATCGGCCAGTCTGTCCAGATAACGTTTCGTATCCTTGAATTTCAATGGATCAAGTGGCAAGACATCCGCGCCAATTTCTGTTCGGTTGCCTTCATCCAGAAAAGCATCCAAACGTTGACGGGCATTGATGCGATGATGATGCCCACACTTTGGGCATACCTGCATATTACGTTCCAGATCAACGCAATATAATACCGCATCGCAAGACTGACATTTGCTCCACAACCCTTCCGGCACGGCCTTTTTGACTTCTTCGGTTGTACGACGATTGATTTTCGGCCGCAGCAATTTTTGAAACCAGCTCATGCCTGTTCCTTTTCCAGATTGATGTCATGATCCAGGGCATGGCGCACATCGCGCACCCAATCACGAATTCGAGTCAACACCTCGTCACGCGGTGCCGACTCCATTTCTTCCACGATACGACTGCCTATCACCACCGCATCCGCAAAACGGGCAATTGCCACAGCTGTTTCTGCATCACGAATGCCGAATCCTACCCCAACCGGCAAATCACATATCGTACGAATCTGCGCTATCCGTTCCGCCACTTCAGCAAGATTCAGTGTATGCGAACCGGTGACGCCTTTCAGAGACACATAATATACGAAACCGCTCGCCTGTTTGGCAATCAACTGCATCCGCTCCGCTGTCGTCGTGGGAGACAGCAGAAAAATATTATCCAGTCCATGGTCGGCAAACAAATGCCGTTGATGTTCTTCCGGCGGATAATCGACCAGTAATACCCCATCCACTCCCGCCTGTTGCGCCGAGCGAGCAAACGCTGCATAACCCATGCGTTCGACCGGGTTGAGATACCCCATCAGGATAACTGGTGTCACTTTGTCTCTGGTACGAAATTCAGCCACCATGTGCAGCACCTGCCGCAACGTAACGCCAGCTGCCAACGCACGTTCGGAAGCACGCTGAATGGCCGCACCGTC
>JAJYGL010000181.1 GCA_021790625.1 Pseudomonadota bacterium
TAAAATCAAAAAAGTTTGCGGTTGATAGCAACACGTTGTTCATCGGTCGCTGGTCAATCACACCCTATCAAGACGGGATTGTACCTGAAAAAAACTGACTTGTTATCTCAATCCGCCTCATCCAACCATGTCATTTGAATAGCTTCGAGGATCTTTTCGTTCGAACGCTCCGGGTCATCCGAAAACGCCGGCAACGCCGTTACCCAAGCGTGCAAATCGGTAAAACGAACATAACGCGGGTCGGTATCAGGATGTGCATCGAGCAACGCAATGGCAATCTCGCGTGTATCGGTCCATTTCATATCAATCCCTCTAAAAATCCAGTGTTCAGAAAATACAAGAAACCGCTGATTTTCTCCATCAAACCACCATCACGGTCACGCGAAGTTAATCGCTAATGACTGCCTTCCTTCACCATGTTGATGGAGTACTTTGGAATCTCGATAACCAAGTCCTGTTCGCCAACGAGGGCCTGACACGATAAACGCGACAAAGGTGTCAAACCCCACGCTTTATCGAGCATATCATCCTCTAACTCATCTGATGGTTCGAGCGAGGCAAATCCTTCACGTACCACCACATGACACGTCGTGCAGGCGCAAGATTTTTCGCAAGCGTGTTCGATTTCAATATCATTGTCCAGCAAAACATCGCAGATGCTCTCTCCGGTCGGCGCATCCAGAACAGCGCCTTCCGGGCATAATCCCGCATGTGGCAATACAATCATTTTTGGCATGGTTTTCCTTTCACGACATCAGGTCATTGACGCTTTGCCCGGCCAGCGCTTCGCGCACCCGCATATTCATGCGCCGAGCAGCAAACGCCTGCGTCACCTGATTCAGGCGCTCGGTCATTTGTTGAATCAAAGCATAATCCATACCAGACACACATTCAGCCAACGCTCGCATCGACGCCACAATCTCGCTAAACTCATCCATATCCAGCAGACGTTCACCATCTTCGTCCAATGCGCTTTGCGTGGCATCCAGCAACCGCTCGGCTTCCACCCGCGCTTCCTGCAAGGCGCGTGCTGTCATGTCTTCTTTGGCATGATTGAAGCCGTCTTGCAGCATACGCGACACATCATCGTCATGCAAACCAAAACTGGGTCTGACGGTCACCGCGGCGCTAACGCCGGTCTGTAACTCTTGCGCGGACACTGACAGCAATCCATCGGCATCCACCTGCAACGCCACACGAATCCGCGCAGCACCTGCCACCATGGAGGGGATGCCGCGCAACTCAAATCGCGCCAATGATCGACAGTCAGAAACCAATTCCCGCTCGCCTTGCAATACGTGGATGCTCATTGCCGTCTGACCATCTTTGTAGGTCGTGAATTCCTGCGCCCGAGCCACAGGAATCGTCGTGTTGCGTGGAATAATCTTTTCCACCAGGCCGCCCATGGTTTCTATCCCCAGCGACAACGGCGTGACATCCAGCAGCAACCAATCGTCGTCTTCACGACGATTGCCCGCCAACACATTGGCTTGCATGGCAGCGCCAAGCGCCACCACTTTATCCGGATCAAGATTATTCAACGGCGTCTGACCAAACAGCGTCGCCACAGCGGACTGAATGCAAGGCATCCGTGTTGCACCACCCACCATCACCACGCCTTGCACGTCTTTGGTCGACAACCCTGCGTCACGCAAAGCACGCCGCACCGGTGACAAGGTTTTGCTGACCAATGTCGCTGTCATCTCGTTGAACTGAGCCGCTGTCAATGTCAGGTCAATGGTGAATCCTGAACTGAGCACGGCCGTGATGCGGGTTTCGGGATGTTCGGTCAACGCCTCCTTGGCAAACCGCGCATGATTGAGCAACAAACGGTTATCCTGTGCCGTCAGATCGGGAAAACGCGCTTGCTCCAGCATCCAGCAAAACAGACGTTGATCAAAGTCGTCGCCGCCCAACGCCGAATCACCGTTGGTTGCCAATACTTCAAATACCCCCTGCGATAGCCGCAGAATGGAAATGTCAAACGTGCCGCCGCCCAGATCATAAACGGCATAAATACCTTCAGCAGCATTATCCAATCCATAGGCAATTGCCGCTGCCGTAGGTTCGTTGAGCAAACGTAATACTTCCAATCCGGCCAGACGGGCGGCATCCTTCGTTGCCTGCCGCTGCGCATCGTCAAAATAGGCTGGCACTGTAATCACCGCGCCCATCAACTCGCCGCCCAGCGAATGTTCTGCCCGTTCCCGCAGAGCACGCAGAATATCTGCCGACACCTCGACCGGACTTTTGACGCCATCAGCAGTACGTAATTGCACCATGCCCGGCGCATCAACGAAGCGATAAGGAAAGCTGCCTGCATCGGCGATGTCGTGCAACGCCCGCCCCATGAAACGTTTGACTGATACGATGGTATTGTAAGGATCGCTCGCCTGCACCTGCTGTGCCGCGTGCCCTACCACGGGCGGTTGCCCTGGCTGATAGCGCACCACAGAAGGCAATAACGCGCGACCGTTTTCGTCGTGCAACACCACTGCCACGCCATTGCGCACCGTTGCCACCAACGAATTGGTCGTTCCCAGATCAATGCCCACTGCCAAACGATGTTGATGTGGAACCGTACTCAAACCGGGTTCAGAAATTTGCAGTAACGCCATACCCACTCACCATCAACGATCCAGAGCAATAAACGCCTCGTCAAGCTCGGCACGAATTTTATCAATAAATTTCAGTTCACGTACGCGCTGGGCGGCCGACACAAAATCCTGCTGAACATCCAACGCGTTGGCCAAATCAGCCTGCAAACGTCGTGCCATGGTCTGCATTTCAGTCTCAACACGTTGCAAAGCAACGTCGTCAGCGTCTTTGCGGGCACCGGCAATGGCTTCGCGCCATTCAATCTGCTGCATCAAGAAAACCGCTGGCAACTGTGTGTTCTCCGGCGCCAACGCATCCACACCCTGCTGCTGTAACAAATACGCCGCGCGCATCAAAGGCGACTTGAGCACCTGATATGCCTCATTTACCCGTGTTGACCATTGCAAAGACGCGCGTTTATCAGCTTCGGACAAGTGCGCGAAACGATCAGGATGCACCTGCGCCTGTAACTGGCGAAACGCCACATCCAGCGCCGCGCCATCCAGCTCGAACCTGGCAGGCAACCCAAACAAGGCAAAGTGATTGGCTTTGAAATCGGGCAACATCAAACGTTGAAACTTTCACCACAACCACACGAATTTTTGACGTTGGGGTTGTTGAATTTAAACCCTTCATTCAAGCCCTCACGGGTAAAATCCAGCTCCATGCCATCCAGATAAGGCAGGCTTTTGGCGTCAACCAGCACGGTGACTCCATGATCGACAAACGTCAGATCGCCTTCTTCAATTTCATCGGCAAATTCAAGTTTATATGCCATGCCAGAACATCCGCTGGTGCGCACACCAAGACGCAGACCCACACCGTGGCCGCGCTTGGCAATGAATTCACTCACCCGCTGGGCGGCCGCCTCGGTCACGGTTATCGCCATCATGCCGTCTCCTGCACCGCTTGTTCTGTCTCATGACGGGCACGATAATCCTGCACCGCCGCCTTGATGGCATCTTCTGCCAGAATCGAGCAGTGGATTTTCACCGGTGGCAACGCCAATTCTTCAGCGATGGCCGTGTTTTTGATTTCCATCGCTTCGTCCAGTGTTTTGCCTTTCACCCATTCTGTTACCAGAGAGCTCGATGCAATCGCCGAACCACAGCCATACGTTTTAAATTTGGCGTCTTCGATAATTCCGGCATCATTGACCCGAATTTGCAGTTTCATGACGTCACCGCAAGCAGGTGCTCCTACCATTCCTGTTCCCACATCGTCATCTTCTGCCGAAAACGACCCAACATTGCGTGGATTTTCATAATGATCCAGCACTTTATCGCTATATGCCATGATAATATCTCCTAAGTAAACCTACTTAATGCGCAGCCCATTTGACTGAATTCAAATCGATACCCGCCTTGTACATTTCCCACAACGGCGACAGATCGCGCAATTTTTGAATTTTCTCATGCAACAGCGCAATCGTGTAATCAATTTCTTCTTCCGTGGTAAAACGCCCGATGGAAAAACGAATAGAGCTATGCGCCAATTCATCCGAACGTCCCAAGGCCCGCAACACATA
>JAJYGL010000031.1 GCA_021790625.1 Pseudomonadota bacterium
ATGCAACACCCACCTGAATCGCTCAAGGAGGAAACATGAAACTCGTTACGGCTATCGTCAAGCCGTTCAAACTGGATGAAGTCCGGGAAGCCCTGTCCGCCATCGGCGTACAAGGCATCACCGTGACCGAAGTCAAAGGTTTTGGACGGCAAAAGGGGCACACAGAACTATATCGCGGTGCCGAATATGTGGTCGATTTTCTACCCAAGGTCAAGATTGAAGCCGCCATCGCTGATGAATTGCTCGATCAGGTCATTGAGGCTATCGAGAAATCCGCTCATACCGGAAAAATCGGTGACGGCAAAATTTTTGTATTCAATCTGGAATCCTGTGTACGTATCCGTACCGGCGAATCCGGCCCAGAAGCTTTATAAAATGGAGAACAATATGAAACGATGGCTCCTTGGTTTAAGTCTGCTTTTTAGCATCGGTATCGCTGGCACCAGCTCGGCCGATGACACAGCAGTTCCTGCGGCAGCAACACCTGCCGCTCCTGCGGCTGCTGCTCCCGCAAGTCCGGCACCTGCAGCTGCCGCCCCCGCTGCACCTGCCGCTGCAGCGCCTGCCGCGCCAAATCCGGCGGCATTCATCAACTCCGGCGACAATGCCTGGATGCTGACGTCAACCGCTCTGGTGCTGATGATGACCATTCCTGGTCTGGCACTGTTCTACGGCGGTATGGTGCGTAAAAAGAACGTGCTCGCCACACTGATGCAAAGCTTTGTCATTACCTGTCTGGTGACGATATTGTGGATGATTGCCGGCTATAGTCTCGCCTTCACGCAAGGCACGGGTGCACTCGCCCCGTATCTGGGCAGCATGAGTCGCTTCATGCTCAACGGCATGGGTCTGGACGCCTCCAACGCACTGGCGGGAACCATTCCGGAATCCACTTACATGACCTTCCAGATGACTTTCGCCATCATCACGCCTGCCCTGATTGTGGGTGCGTTTGCTGATCGCATGAAGTTCTCGTCCCTGCTGGTGTTCATGAGTGCCTGGCTGCTCGCGGTCTACGTCCCCATTGCCCATATGGTCTGGGGCCCTGGCGGCTGGTTGGGTGGTGATGGCGTGCTCGACTACGCTGGCGGCACAGTAGTGCACATCAACGCCGGTGTGGCCGGTCTGGTGGCCGCACTGGTAATGGGCAAGCGCCTGGGTTACAAAAAAGAACACATGCCCCCGCATAATCTGGTTCTGACACTGGTGGGCGCTTCCCTGCTGTGGGTGGGTTGGTTTGGCTTCAACGCCGGTTCCGCTGGCGCTGCCAGTGACCGTGCCGGCATGGCCATGGCAGTCACCCAGATTGCCACCGCCGCCGCAGCACTGGGCTGGATGTTCGCTGAATGGATCGCCAAAGGCAAACCCACCATCCTTGGCATCAGCTCTGGTGCTGTCGCTGGCCTGGTCGCCATCACACCGGCTTCCGGCTTTGTCGGCCCCATGGGTGCGCTCGTCATCGGTATCGCAGCAGGCGTCGTGTGCTTCTGGACCGCCGTCTACATGAAGGACATGTTTGGCTACGACGACTCTCTTGATGCCTTCGGCGTACACGGCATTGGTGGCGCATTGGGTGCTATCCTGACCGGTGTGTTCGCAGTCAAGGCCATCGGCGGTACAGCAGGTGTGCTGGAAGGCAACACCGCTCAACTGCTGATTCAGCTCAAAGGCGTTGCAGTCACTGTCATCTATGACGCGGTAGTCAGCTTCATACTGCTAAAGATTGTCGACATGCTGATGGGCTTGCGTGTCACCGAAGAGCAAGAACGTGAAGGGCTGGATATTTCCCAACACGGCGAACAGGTGTTGTAAACCGATACTGCCCAACCGGAGCCAGCAACACCGGTTGGACGAATATCTGTCACAAAGGGCGGCCACATGGCCGCCCCTTGTTTTATTTACTGTTTATTTGCCTATTTGCAATCTGCGGTAATTGTCAGGCTAGTTGATGTCAATGTCTGCCTATCAGGCATTTGCAGTCATTTCACGTTGGCAGGTACAATGACCGCTGCGCCATCCACAGAACTGACAAACAGTTATCAACCAATTACGGAACTTCAACATGCCATTCCTTTTGCATTTCCCTGCACGATGCAACTACCTTTCTACGGTTATCTCTGACCGATTGTTGTTTCCACAGAGCTTTAAAAACAATGTGTTCCATGAGCTTTTGGTTAAACTTGATCCGAAACAAGACAATACAGAATTCACATGAAATCAGCTCAAGAGAAAGTTTTAATCTACAAAGCATTGTTAACCGCTACCACAAGTCTGGCGCAAGGAAACTCACCTGACGAGATATTAAAAACCGCCTGCGACGCGCTTGTATCATCCTCAGAACACATTTGTCTGGCATGGATGTATCTGGGCAATCCGGATAACGAGACGATCAGCCCATCTTACTCTGTTGGACGACAGTCCGAATATACTGAAAATTTGATTATAGATCGATCTCCGGAAGCGATGAAAGGCCCCGCCAGACGTTCATTGGCAATGAATAAACCCATACTGCTCGATGTCAAATCAGACCCCACTTACGGTATATGGCGCAAGCGCGCCATTCAATATGGTTTGCAGGAAACGCTAACCCTGCCTATCGGCAGCGTGGAGGACACGTATCGAGGATTGATCGTGATCTTTGCCGATATTTCAAAGTATTTCGAGCAAATAGGCATCGAAGCCTTTGTCGCTTTTTCACAACTGGCATCTGTTGCTCTGAATCAAGCCAATCTGAAAATAAAGCTCGAGGAAATGGCAAGCATCGATCTTACGACCAAGCTTCTGAATCGCCGTGCGCTCACGGAAATCATTCATCGAGAACATGCACAAACAAAAAGAACCGAAAATTCCTTCAGCCTGCTCCTGATAGATCTGGATCGTTTTAAACTGATCAATGATAACTATGGTCATGAAATGGGCGACAAAATTCTTAGCGGTGTCAGTGCGATTTTAAAAGACGCCCTAAGATCGTGTGACTGGATTGGAAGGTGGGGAGGAGAGGAGTTTCTAGCCGTTTTACCAGACAGCGACGAAGAAACGGCGCAAACCATCGCCGAAAGGCTGAGAGAAGAAATCGATCAGTTTTCGATACAATTGAATGGACAAAAAATTAAAGTAACAATAAGTATCGGCATATCCAGCCATCCCCAAGATGGGGGAACGCCGGATTTTCTGATCAGAGCCGCCGACGCAGCACTCTATGAAGCGAAAAAAACCGGACGAAATCGTGTTGTGGCTGCCAAGGAAAAACATGAGATTTATTCTATTGCGTCAAAGATAAACAACGCGATTGAAAACAACCGCATGGTTCCCGCCTATCAGGCTATTGTCGATCTTCAAACGAGACAAACCGTTGCCGAAGAAGCGCTGGCAAGAATGATCGATGAAACAGGAAAGCCCATTGAAGCCATCGAATTCATCTCTGCCGCGACAGCGTTGCAGCTAACGCATCTGATTGATTTCCAGATTATCAAACAAACCATAGGACGCTGTGCCGTCAATATGGCGACAGGTGGTGAGCGTATCGCACACTTCGTTAATCTTTCAGGCGATCTTTTGCTCCATCAAGATGTTGTCCATGAACTATTCGATGAGGCGAAAGCGGCGTGTCTGAACTGCGCCATCGACCCGAATTCAACCAAGCCCATCGTGCTCGAAATCACTGAAAGACAGCTTTTGGGAGACATGAACGCAGTAAAAGCCAAACTGGCGCCCTTTCTGGATTTCGGCATGCGACTGGCGGTGGATGATTTCGGCAGCGGTTATTCATCATTTCAATACCTGGCAGAACTACCCGTCTCATTTCTCAAGATCGAGGGCAGCCTCATCAAACAGATCAATGACAAACGAATCAGGCAAATCATCAAGCGCATTAACGATATTGCCAAAGATCTCGGACTGATAACGATTGCAGAGTTTGTGGAAAATGCGGACACGGCTGATATTCTGTGCGATATCGGCATAGACTGGGCGCAAGGCTACTTTTTCGGACGCCCCGTTTTGTCCTTCCCGCATGGTTGATTTGCCAGAATATGGCGTACTATCTCCCCAGTGTTGATTGCACTGTGCACAACGGGGGGTAACACAATCGCCAATCACCTGTCATCGTGATGGGATGAA
>JAJYGL010000231.1 GCA_021790625.1 Pseudomonadota bacterium
TTTTTGCCGGGGACCGAGGAAGAAAAAATGAGTCCGTGGATGGGGGCGCTCGAAGACAATCTGGACGTGTTGAACAAGACTGACGAGGCTGCCGGGGAATGGGGACGCGCGGCAACGCAGGATCTTATTCGTACACGTATCAAGATTAAATCGCTCAATTTCATGCGCGGGCGCACATTTCTGAACAAGTTTCTGATTATCGACGAAGCACAAAATCTGACGCCAAAGCAGATGAAGACCTTGATTACCCGTGCAGGACCTGGCACCAAGGTCGTGTGTCTGGGTAATATTTCGCAGATTGATACGCCATATCTGACAGAGGGTAGCTCCGGATTGACCTATGTGGTAGATCGCTTCAAGGGTTGGGCGCACGGTGGGCATGTTACGCTGGCGCGCGGTGAGCGCTCGCGTCTGGCCGATCATGCGGGCGAGGTGCTTTGATGAAGACTTGTCATTTGCAGTGTCCGACAACGCTGGCCAGTTTTTACGAACAGATTGCCATGGCGTTCGCCTTCCCGGAAGGGTTCATCCACGACATGGATGAATTGTGGGAACAGTTGTTACAGGTGGAAGGCCCGTTGGAGTTGGTGTGGAAACAACCCGGCGTGAGTCGTGACAACATGGGGGAAGAATACTGGATGCTGCTGGAGATTCTGGCCGATGCCGTGGCCGAGCGGGATGACTTTCGTTTTACCTTGTGTTGAAGCGGTATTGTATCGACTGGTGCCTGTGTTGACTGGTGTCTGTGTTGACTGGTGCCAATGTTGAGTAGTGCGCAGTTGGCGCGCATGTGCGGGACATCGACACTGCTTTGATGTACGTGTCGCGACCATGTGGGGCTAAGCGGTGAATGGTCGTGTCTGCGTTAAAAATAAACCAATTCTTTTAATTGGTACGATATACTTCTTGTCAAGTAGCAATATTCAAACTCATTCACAAACTCATTCAATGGAGTCGATATGAATATATTTCATAAAATCAGCATGTTATCTGGTCTGGTCGCTTTGGTGTTCGTGACACCCGTTTATGCACAGTGGCAGCTGGATTCTGCACATTCCAACCTGAATTTTATTAGCATTAAAAAAACCAGCATTGCCGAGGTGCATCAATTCAAAATCGTGACAGGCGAAGTTACCGATGCAGGCAACATCCATCTGGTGATTGATTTATCCAGTGTGGAAACACACGTCGACATTCGAAATGAACGTTTGAAAACCATGTTGTTCGAGGTTGCACAATTTCCTACAGCGGATTTTAACGGCAGCATTGATATGAGCAAAGTCAAGGCGCTCAAAACAGGTGAGACATTGGACATGCCCGTGAAAGGCAAACTCAGCCTGCATGGCATTACGCAAGACGCCAGCGCCATGCTTCGCCTGGTTAAATTGCGCGGCAATCAAATTCAGGTTGCCACCAAAATGCCCATTATCCTCAATGCTGATGCGTATGGTCTGGCTGCCGGCATAGACAAATTGCGTGAAGCGGCCAATCTGCCCGTGATTTCAGCGGCTGTGCCCGTTACATTCAATCTGGTGTTTGTGCAATCTCCTCATTGATGGAAGATGCTGCGCTGTTCAGGTCCAGCAAGCGCCCAATGGGAGATCTTTGATCAGCAGGTCGGTGATGTCCTGGCTGGCGAGTGGTTTGCAGAACAGGAACCCTTGCGCCTCATTGCAATTCAGGGTGTGTAGCAACTGGTACTGATCTGCTTTTTCGACACCCTCCGCGATCAGCTTGATATGCAAACCCTGGGCAAGGGTACAGATTGCCGTCACGATGGATTCGTTGTCCGAGTCGCCGGCAAACCGGGGCATGAACGATTGATCAATCTTGATGGTGTCGATGGGGAATTTCTTGAGATAACCCAGGGATGAATAGCCCGTGCCGAAATCGTCCAGGGCGATTTTGATTCCCATGCTGGAAAGCGTGCGCAGTTTCTCAATGATGTGGTCGCCGTCATTGAGCAACGTATTCTCGGTAATCTCGATTTCGAATATCGATCCTGGCAAATCATATTCCTGCAACAGGCAGGTGATGAAATCCACGAACCCGTCCTGTTCCAGGTGGCGGGAGGAAATGTTGACGGCGATGCGTTGCGGCAGCAAGCCGACCTGTTTCCAGAGTTTTGCCTGCTGAAATACCGATTTAAGTACGAATTCTCCGATGGGGACGATCAGGCCGGTTTCTTCGGCGAGCGGGATGAATTCCATCGGCGACATGTAACCGCGCAGAGGCGATGCCCAGCGCACCAATGCCTCCATGCCGGAGATTTTGCCGGTAAGCATATTGATTTGCGGTTGGTAGACCACCAGAAACTCTTCTTTTTCAAGCGCTTTGTGCATCTGTATTTCCAGCGAGAAACGTTCATCGAAGCTGACGCTCATGCTGGACGTATACATCTGGTAACGGTTTCTGCCTTTTGCCTTGCTGTCGTACATGGCGATGTCGGCATTTTTGATCAGAGTATCCATGGAATCTCCATGATCCGGATACAGTGCGATGCCGATGCTCATGGGAACGTGCAGTTCATGGCCGTCGACCTGAAACGGAACGCCAAATTCCTTGATGATCTTTTCTGCAGCGCAGATGGCGTTGTCCCGGTGATTGATCTGCGGCAGCAGCAGGGTGAATTCGTCGCCGCCCTGCCGTGCCAGGGTGTCGCCTTCCCGCAGGCAGTTTCTGAGCCGCGCTGCCACTTCGATCAGCAACAGATCGCCGACGACGTGACCCAGCGTGTCGTTGACTACCTTGAACCGGTCCAGATCCAGAAACATCAACGCCAGCTTGTGCTGATAGCGCCGTGCCTGGGCGATGCCTAGCTCCAGATGGTCTTTGAATAGCTTGCGGTTACCCAGTCCGGTGAGCTGGTCGTGGTACGCCTGATACATGATGAGTTCGGTGGTTTTTTTCTTTTCGGTAATGTCTTTGGCTACGCCATACGTGCCGATGTATTTGGGCGGTGCATCGGTATCCGATTCCTCGTAAATCCCGAACGAATTGAATTCCAGGGTCAGGAGCGTCGAATTGGTGCCGTGCGGGATCCTGATTTCGATGTTGCTGGCGGCACGGTCGCCTGCCCTTCTTTCTCGGATGACGTAGCGCGCAGCTTCCAGATCTTCGGTATAGATGAAAGACGAAAAATGCCGACCGACGACAGCTTCCCGGTCGTAACCCAGCAGCGATTGCACGCGGTCATTGCAGAAGGTGCATATCCCGTCGGCGTCCAGCGTATAAATAAAATCAGGTGAGCTGTTCACCATGTAGCGGTACCAGCGTTCCGAGGCTTTCAGTTGCAGGTTGATGGCCCTGTGTTCTTTTTCGAGACGCCGCCGGGACAGGGCGTTTTCGATTTTCAGTAGCAGTTCTTCCGTTTCGTAGGGTTTTTTCAGATAATCGCAGGCGCCATGGCGCAGCGCGCTGATGGCCGAGTCGATGGAAACATCGCCGCTCACCACCACGATGCAGGTATCGAGCTGATGGTCGGCGACCCAGCGCATGACCTGATGTCCGTCCACGCCGGGCATGCACAAATCCAGCAGAATCAATTCAAAATGCTTGTCTTGGAGGGCTTTCAGAGCGGTTTTTCCGCTGTCTGCGGTCGATGACGTATAGCCATGAATGTTCAGTATCGAAGACAGGCTATTACGCAGATGCACTTCGTCATCCACCACCAGTATCATTGGCTGTTCAAGTACGGCATTCATGTTTGAATATCCATCATGTAGTCGTGATGTCTCCGGACATTGATCTTGCTATCATATTGATCGCTTGTGTTACGTCTCGCTTTTCTCTGTAATTTTTTTTAACGGCAGCAATACTTGGAAAGCGGTACCGGAAGCCTCGTCGCTCTGGCAAAAAATCCAGCCATTCATGTTGTCGACGATGTCTTTGACGATTGACAGCCCGAGGCCCGCATGCCCTTCACCCTTGGTGCTGGAAACCGGCTTGAACAGATGTTCCATGATCTGCGACGGGATTCCCGGCCCATTGTCCTTGAGGGTAATTTCGATGTATTCCTTGCCGTTGCGCAGAATACCTGCGCGCGTGGAAATTTGCAGCGTGCCGCCGTCCGGCATGGCTTCGCCTGCATTT
>JAJYGL010000015.1 GCA_021790625.1 Pseudomonadota bacterium
CGCCAGCAATGCTCGCGGCTATCCAGCAAAAACACGGTATAGCGGCCAGACTGGCAATGAGGCACTTCATCCCGCATGTCTTCCGCATCGCAACAGGAAATCGTCCAATCCGGAAAATGCTTCAGCAATGAAGTTCTGGGATTGGTCGCTGGCGGTAACATATCCAGTAACGCAACCAATTGTGCAATCGCACTCGCTTCTATCGCCATGTCAATCACCCAGTTTGCGTGCATCAACCGTTATCGGTAACGTCGTACCCGCCGGCATCACCGGCAAATCCAGACGCCAGCCATTTGCCAGCGTAATCTGGCCACCCCACATGTCTGCCGATGACATCTCGACCACAGGCTCTTCCAAATCTTTTTTCGGCACGTACACCGACAAAGTACCCGCGGAATTCTTGCGCAGCATGATTTTCATGATTTCTTCCCATCCATTTCGTTTTCAGGCAGCCCGATTCAGCAATGGCTGTACAACATCACACAGCGTTTCTGCAGCCAGAATGGCTTCTTCTTCCGTATTACAAACACCAAACGACACCCGTATCGCAGAACGCGCCATTTCCTCACTCTGCCCCATTGCCAGCAACACATGCGAAGCTTCTGTTCCTGAAGCAGCACAGGCGGCACCACTGGATACACAGATTCCCGCCTTATCCAAACGATGAATGATGGTTTCGGCATTCAAGCCGGGAAAGCACACGTTACTGGTGTTGCCAATACGCGCCACGCCATGACCATTGACTTGCGCCGCGCCGATGCAATCGGTCACCATGGTTTCAAACCGGTCGCGTAAATCGCGCATGGCCTGCATACGGGTCTGCATGTGTTGTGTGGCCAGTTCCGCCGCCACACCCATACCCACCAGTGCTGCCACATTCTCTGTTCCGCCGCGACGGCCACGCTCTTGCCGCCCGCCCAACAACGCCGGCAGCACAAACCCTTTGCGAACAAACAGCCCGCCCACCCCTTTTGGGGCATGAAACTTGTGTCCGGAAAAAGACAGCAAATCAGCGGGACATGCACGCATGTCTAGCGGCATGCGGCCAACCGCTTGAGTCGCGTCCACATGCAGCGGCACGCCGCGACTGGCGGCAAGCGCCGCGGCTTCAGCAACAGGCATCACTACGCCAGTTTCATTGTTGACCCACATCATGCTGACCAGCGCTGTCTCCTCGGTCAGTGCGTGTCGCAACGCTTCCATATCCGGCACGCCCCGACTATCCACCGGGATATCCGTCACCCGAACCCCCATTTGCCGAAGTTTGGGCAACAACATGCGAATAGAAGGATGCTCAACCGCACTGACGATGAGATGCCGCCGCGCCGGATCTCGCGCCAGCGCTCCCAAAATCGCCAGATGGTTGCTTTCCGTCGCTCCGCTGGTAAACACAATTTCAGCCGGTGCGGCGGACAGCAAAGCGGCTACTTTCCCCCGCGCCCGCATCAGCGCTTCCCGCGCCATGTCGCCCACGTGATGTTTGCTGGATGGATTGCCATAACAATCCTGCATGCTGGACACAACCGCTGCCGCGACTTCCGGCAGCATGGGCGTGGTTGCGTTGTTATCCAGATAAACCGTGGCATTCATTGCCAAAACTCCCTTTTCGTGTCGTCATTCAGTACCAACAAGACGCCTTCCAGACTCTCAGACCTTACGGACAACTCCCACTGCCGTGTCAGGTGATTCTTGCGAAACAACAACCACGTCCCTTGACCAGCGTCGAATTCCAACCGGGCAATATCGATTTCACCGCCATGGGCATCCACGTTGCGCGAGCAACACGGACTCACAATTTGATACCCATTCTCAACGAACACCACCCTTGGCGTGACATAACGGTAACGCTGGCGCTGCGCCAATCGCTTCATGATGCGTCTGGCATCCAGTTCATTTGGATGTGCCGCCACAATTCACTCCCCATCAGCCACAGTATCAACACAGCACCAATCAGGACACGGGTTGAATTTCATCCTCAACACAGCCAATCACTCTGCTTGCCTGCCCGGGAATGCCAAACTCAACCAGATAAACTGGTACGTTTGCATCGACGTGATGCCCTACTTGCACGATTTCCCCACTCGCGCCTTGCGCCACCAACAGGGTGTCGGGTTCGCAATCCGGATACGACCCGTCATTAAACAAGTCAACGAGACTGATAACCGGTTGTCCCCACTGATATTTCGGTTCGCGTATATCGATCATTGTTTGGCTCCACACGTCATTTCATCATTCCCAATTGCTGTCATCGTCATCGCCTGCCACCTCCAGCGACTCCAATTCCTTGGCACGCATGCCCACTTTGTAGCCATGTTCGACAAACTCGACCCCATAAATATAAAACTGCTGTAAAAAGGTGCCGATGCTGGTGACATAACCGTAATCACCTTTTTTGACCAGAACCTCACCGATCTCTTTGCCGGGAAAAGTGCCATCGTTGCGCACCGTTTTCAGGCTTTTCACTTTTTCGCCATAATCGAAACACGGCGAATCATTCAACTCGACAATACTGCTGTCACGACTGATCTTCATCATCGACTCCCCATACCCGATACGACAGAAATGTGATTCAACTGGCGGGCGTGCACCATTTCCCGCACGGCTTCGTCCTCATCACCCAGCAACTGACGCAACACATCCGAACCAGCTCGCCGCGCCACTTCGTAGCGCACACGCCAATCGATATCATTCACCATGTGCCCCAGGTACCCCATTGGCAAACGATGTACGACCACCAGACGCACGATTTCCGACGCGTCCCCCACCATGCCCAGCAAGCCATCCACGCTGATGCGCTTGGCCACTTCTGCACGCACCTCGGCATCAGGGTCATACTTCATATGCAACAACTGTGTCAGTGGCAAGCGGCGCGCCACAATCGTGCGCACAAAATAATCCGGGTCGGCCATCATGCTCATCAGATCGGTTGCAAGCAATCTGGCTGCCACACGTATCCGCACTTCTCGATCCGGATCCTGCCGTAACGCCAGCAATTGCCTTGGCGTCAAACGGTGTACGGCACTCCAGCGTACGGTTTCATCGTCATCCTTGACCAGTTGCGGCAAGTAAAATACTTCAATATATTTCGCCGCAATTGCTCGCACCTCAAAATACGGATGACGCAAATACTGTTTTGCCAAAACCGGATTCCATTTGAAAAATCGATCAATCCGCAACGCGTACCGGTCTTCGACACAAGCCACCTGTAATTCACAACGCCCTGGAGTTTCCCGCCGACTTTGTCCGCAGCGGGTACAATCCACCGGCTGCCCCTGCCAATCCAGCGCCGGAAAGGAATCAACCGATTCACTCATCATCGATTCCAATCCGTGCCAAGACATCTTGCAACACTGACCCTCCCAACCGATCTTTCGGATCAAGCTGTCGCAGCTGTTGCAACATCGCGCCGCCAGTATCCAACCTGCCTAGCCGCATGTTCAGATATGCGCAAGCCTTCAGTGTGTACAGATAGAACCTGGGCACCACATCATCAAACGTCCCGAACCTGGCCTGATGTGGCTGCACTTCGCGCCAGTCAGTCGGCAGATGCAAATCGTTGGCGACCTTGAGCAGACAGCGTTCTGCTACCTGCAAGGCTTCCGTCAGACGATGTCGGTAAAAATAAAACCGATACAGGGCAATATGAACCGCAGGATGATGCTGTGCTTCTCTGTACACATCAAGCAGAACAGGCTCAGCATCCTCACCACGCTGGTACATCAATGCCGCGCGTTGCAGGCTGCTGGTCACCGCTGCCGGCAATACACCGCCCAGACAGGCGGATGCCATCCACTCCTCGTCCATTACCAGCGCTTCTGCTGACCCAGACGCAAACTGCTGTGCGACAGGCATTATTTGCTCCTTTCATACTATCCCTGCTACTGCAGCATAATTTCAGGCTCGCGTGATGGCGGAAATATTCACCACCGTACTGCTACCAGCCGACGAACCTGAAGAACTGCTGCAACCACACGACTGTGCATTGGGCAATTTGAAACTCAAGCCGGATTCGGTGGCGGTTTCCACAAAATCGATGGTCGC
>JAJYGL010000175.1 GCA_021790625.1 Pseudomonadota bacterium
CGCCAGAACGATAGCGCAAGTCTGGACGAAACGAAACCAAATTTTCGCTCGTGCTGAAATTATACGCAAAAAAACGAGTTTGTGTGAGTCTGTCATCATATTTTTCACAGAAAATGCACACCACGACATGTTAGAATATCGCTCTATAACTCAGCCACTTTACTTTAAACGGCTTTTTCGACATTCAACAGCAGGAACGATACATCATGTTCAAACACCAGGACACCATCGCCGCAACCGATCCCGCCATCTGGCAGGCCATTACCCATGAGCGCCAGCGTCAGGAAGATCACATCGAACTGATCGCATCTGAAAACTACACCAGCCCCGCCGTCATGGAAGCCCAAGGTTCCATACTGACAAACAAATACGCCGAAGGCTATCCTGGCAAGCGGTATTATGGCGGCTGTGAATATGTCGATGTCATCGAACAATTGGCGATTGACCGCGCCAAAACGCTGTTCGGCGCCGAATACGTGAACGTTCAACCACATTCGGGCTCACAGGCCAATGCTGCGGTGTACCTGTCCGTTTTGAAACCGGGCGACACGATTCTTGGTATGTCGCTTGCGCACGGCGGCCATCTGACGCATGGCGCCTCAGTCAATTTTTCCGGCAAGCTGTTCAACGCCATCACTTATGGTCTGCATCCGGAAACCGAAGTCATCGATTACGATGAAGTCGCCCGCTTGGCGCAGGAGCACAAACCAAAAATGATCGTCGCCGGTGCTTCAGCCTACGCTCTGGTCATCGACTGGCAACGTTTCCGTGACATTGCCGACAGTGTCGGCGCCTACCTGTTTGTGGATATGGCGCATTACGCCGGTCTGATTGCAGCAGGCGAGTACCCAAGCCCGGTCGGTATCGCCGATTTTGTCACCACTACCACACATAAAACACTGCGTGGCCCTCGCGGCGGCTTGATTCTGTCTCGCAATGAATTTGAAAAACAGCTCAATTCCACCATTTTCCCCGGCACACAGGGCGGCCCCTTGATGCACGTCATCGCCGCCAAGGCCATTGTCCTGGCCGAAGCCATGCGCGATGACTTCAAAGCCAGCCAGAAACAAGTCATCGCCAATGCACGCATCATGGTAGATATCTTGCAACAACGCGGCTTGCGCATTGTGTCCGGCCGCACGGACTCGCATTTGTTTCTGGTCGATCTGCGCCCAAAAAATCTCACCGGCAAAGAGGCAGAAGCAGCCTTGGGTCTGGCGCACATCACCGTCAATAAAAACGCCATCCCGAACGATCCGCAAAAACCCTTCGTCACCTCCGGCATTCGCATCGGCACTCCGGCCATGACCACGCGCGGATTCGGCGCCAACGAAGCACACCGGCTTGCCCACCTGATTGCCAATGTACTGGATGCTCCGCAAGATGCCGCGGTCACTAGCAACACCGTTGCCGCAGTACAAAAATTGTGCGCTGATTTCCCGGTATACGGTTGATTACAGCCAATGACAGATGATTATGGTTAATTTCGCATGAAATGCCCCTTTTGCGGTACATTGGACACACAGGTCATCGATTCGCGGGTTTCCGAATCCGGTGACTCCATCCGCCGCAGAAGGCGTTGCGCCGGTTGTGACAAACGTTTCACCACGTATGAAACCAGCGACCTGCGCCTGCCCCAGGTCGTCAAATCCAATGGCAACCGGGAAGAGTTTTCCAACGAAAAGCTGCGCGAAGGCTTCACACGCGCGCTGCACAAGCGACCGGTTCCAACGGAATATGTCGATAAAGCCATCCATGGCGTCATCCGACAAATCCTGTCGTTGGGCGAACGCGAGCTACCTTCAAGACAGATAGGTGAAATCGTCATGAACGCTTTGAAACCTTTGGACAAAGTAGCGTATATCCGCTTTGCCTCAGTGTACAAAAGTTTTCAGGATGTGGACGATTTTCGCCACGCCATCAAAGATCTGGATTCGTGACCGCCACTCCCCTCTGGACTACCGCCGACATCGCCCACATGGCGCTTGCCCTGCAACTGGCAGAGCGCGGGCTGTATACCACCACGCCCAACCCCCGTGTCGGTTGCGTGCTGGTGCGTAATGACAAGATCGTTGGCACAGGCTGGCATCAGCGCGCTGGCGAACCACACGCTGAAGTACTGGCGCTAGGTATGGCTGGCACACAGGCACAAGGGGCGACAGCCTATGTCACGCTGGAACCTTGCAGCCACCACGGTCGTACACCGCCGTGTGCCGATGCATTGGTGCAAGCGGGCATACAGCGCGTTGTCGCTGCCATGCAAGACCCAAATCCGCTGGTGTCCGGTCAAGGGTTGGCACGACTCGCCAGCGCAGGCATCATGGTCGAATGCGGTTTGCTGGAAACCGAAGCGCACCGCCTCAATCCGGGTTTCATCAAACGCATGCGCCACAATTTACCTTGGCTACGCATCAAAACCGCTGCATCACTGGATGGCCGTACTGCGCTCAACAACGGCGTCAGCCAATGGATCACCGGCGCAGCCTCACGCCATGACGTGCAACAATGGCGGGCACGCTCCTGCGCCATGTTGACCGGCATCGGCACCGTGCTGGCAGACAACCCGCGCCTGAACGTGCGCGACATCGACACCCCGCGCCAACCGTGGCGCATCGTGCTCGACAGCCAATTACGTACACCACCGCAAGCCAACATTCTCGACACACCGGGCACGCTAATTGTCTGCGCAACATATTTCGCTGATCGCGCTACGGCGCTGGAATCGCGCGGCGCAGAAATTCTGCAGTTGCCCAACGGTGACCAACAAATCGATCTGTCACGCCTGCTCACGTTGCTGGCGCAACGCGGTATCAACGAAGTCATGGTCGAAGCTGGTGCCACATTGAATGGCGCCTTTCTGACGCAACGACTCGTCGATGAATGGATTGCCTATATCGCGCCCACGATACTGGGCAACCATGCACGCAGTCTGTTTATCTTGCCTGAACTGACCAACCTGGCGCAAGCGCAACGCGGAACGATAACCGATATACGCCAGATTGACACAGATTGCCGGCTTACCCTGCAGTTCGAACGACACCATCACAGCAATCACGAACAGGTGCCAACTGATCGGAGTGTAATTGATGGCCTGGCCTGAACTTGTCCTGACCCTGTTGTTCATTCTGCTGGCCGCAGAAATTTTCGTCAATGCACTGGAACACCTCGGCGAACGCCTGCATATTTCGGAAGGCGTCACCGGATCGCTGTTTGCCGCCATCGGCACCGCCCTGCCGGAAACATTGGTGCCTCTGCTGGCGTTCGCCGGTGGCGATGCTGCCAACCGCGAAATCGGCACCGGCGCCATATTGGGCGCGCCACTGATGCTGTCCACACTCTCCATTTCGCTACTTGGATGGGTGAGTCTGCGCAAACGAGGCGCTCACGGTGTATTTCACGCAGAAAAAACCGGCTTCACGCGCGATTTGAATACCTTCTTACTCGCTTTCAGCCTCGCTGCCCTCGCGCTATTCCTGCCGCGCGACATGCCAACTGCGCGTATCGCCGTTGCCTTTGTTCTGCTGCTGACGTATTTCATACACATTATGCTCACCCTGCGCGCTTCCGCAAAGCTCGTGGCAAGTGGTCATGGTACCGAGGCAGAAACCCCGCTGCATTTTCAACGCTATGGACTCGCGCTGACCTGGTGGCTAATCATTGCACAACTCATGGCAGGACTTGGCCTGCTAATTCTAAGCGCCAAAGGTTTTATTGCCAGCATTCACACCATTGCACCACAACTCGGCATTCCGCCGCTATTGCTATCGCTGTTACTGGTGCCTGTTGCAACAGAATTGCCAGAAAAAATCAACAGTATCCTGTGGATACGACGACAAAAAGACACGCTGGCGTTTGGCAACATCACCGGTGCGCTGGTATTTCAGGGAACCTTACTACCTGCTATCGGCATGCTTGCCACCGACTGGCAGGCGCAACCCAGCACACTCGCCAGCGTCGCCATCACGCTACTCGGTGCTGGCTGGTTACGCCTGTGCATCGCCCGTG
>JAJYGL010000232.1 GCA_021790625.1 Pseudomonadota bacterium
TGACTTTGGGCGTGGGGTTGGTAAACTCCTGCATGAGTATCATGTATATCCTTCCCGAATCGTTGTGGGCGTTTATGGGGGCTTCCGCATCGCAACCGATGCAGATTGGGCGGGATACGCAGGCGGCGTCGAATACGATTGCCGCAGGCGCTTCGGGAGGTACGATGGCGGTCAAGAATTTCAATATGAGGCAACAAGCGATCAACGCGTCCAAAACAAAGGCAAGTGCGGGAGAAGGGAATCCGGGTGGTTTTACGACTGGCGGTAACGCATTAGATAATTAAGCGAGAGGTGTGATATGGCGAATTACGGTGAATTACTTTTGGCGTCAGCAATTGGTGAGCGTCGCGCGCTGAACGCAACGAGCGGCGTGGTCGCCGATCTCAATGAACTCGCCGAAACGCATAAAAAGTACGTTTTTGCCGCAAAATCCCAAATCCACGGGTTTCGCGCATCTTTGGCCGCCAGAAGATTTGCCGAAGACCAGTTGATTGCCGCACTGAAAGCCGAGAACGCCGACCATCCTCTTGCGTCAAGAGAGGCGATTGAAGCGATTGCTCGAGAGAATGTGCCAAAAGCCTTGCTTGATCCCGAAGTTATCAAGAAAACATACCCTGACGGTGTTCTGCCAAAAGGTGCGGTAATACCCCCGACCGGGATTCAAACCGTCGCTTGATCAGAGAAGGTGCTACTACCATATTGGCGAGCAGCGCTCGCCGAAGCCAGCCTGTTGCATCTTGAGGTTTCAGCAGAGAGCAAACAAATCGCGATCAATAGTGATGGCGATGCTTGGCGTGTTACAACTGCGGAGCCAGATGTTAACTCATGGGTATCTGCTCAGTTCGCCGCGAGCAAGAATAAAAAATCAAAAAAGATCCCTATTGTGTTAATTGCAGCTCGATTATCCGAGTTGTCCAGCCACGGAGTAAAGCGTGGGGCTGGCGATATTCATAAGGGCCTGACGGTTCTCTGTATTCCGTGCTTACTGGATACCTCGGGCGGTCTTTGGCCCGACCCAGAACGTCACCCTTGGATACCTCGTGATTTGCTAGAACCAACATTAAATCCTGTTTCTATTGGACAACTCGAGAGTTATGACAAATTTGTAAGCGGATTACCAGACAAGGCGGCATCTTTTGACGATACGTTGCGAATTGCGTCAGAACTTTTTTTGGCTGTGACGGAGGCTGGGCTGCCGTTGCTTCCATATGGTTTCGGTAGTGACGAAATACCGCCCGTTTTTGCACTGAACGGATATGAACTTGTCTCTGGATGGCATGGTATTCCGTACGAGCCGCCTGTCGTTGCAAAGCATCCGATCAAACTCTACGATCAAATTATTGATGTCAATGGTAAAGGGGAGATAATACTTCCGCTACTTGACAGTCTGATTTCTACCGTAGACCGACCATCGCGACGCCCTCTTGTTACACAGGATTCTGAACAATGGCATACCAACACCGTAGGCCACATTAATCGAGAGCATCCGCTGTCACCATCTCAGCGTGAAGTGATGGTTGAACTAGCACGTCTTGACCCAGGTCAGGTTCTGTCTGTTAATGGTCCACCAGGCACTGGAAAGACCACCTTGATTCAAAGCGTCGTCGCTCAGATGTGGATCGACGCAGCGTTGAAGGAACTCGAATGCCCTCTCATTGTAGTCACTTCGACAAACACCAAGGCTGTCGAAAATGTTTTGGATAGTTTCGCCAAAATCTGCGCCGAAACCGGACACAAACGATGGCACCCATACCCAGGGGGGTTTGGTTTGTTCCTGGCATCAGAATCTCGCGAAAGTAAACATCCGACATGCGCAGGCAAGAACAACCCATATTCTGAGTACGAAACTTCAGACGCCATCGAGTCGGCGGAAAAGTATTTTCTTGATCAAGCCTCGGATCTGTTTAAACAACGTCAGGATTCGGTTGCTGAAGCGGTCAAGGCGCTGCACGGACGTTTGCAGTGTTTGGCGCAGAAACTCAAGGACATTATCGCGGCCAGATATGATGTTTACCGGGCAACCGGTCAAGGGACTACTGATGGAGCTGCGACCTCGTGCAATCAATTGTTGGCCCATTACCAAAGTCAAATAGATTCTGAACAATCTTTGGTTCGAACTGCTGATCTGGAACTTTTGGCATGCAAAGATGAAGAAAAAGAGGTCGAAAGCGACTATGAAACGACTTGGAACGTGATCAGTCGCGCCGAAAAGGGGTGGAACGCTTACCTCGCCAATTCACCTCTTTGGCTCGATTTGTTGAGTTTCCTGCCGTCAATACGGCAACGCAGGATTGCTCAAGATCGATGTTTCCTATTGACCAATCCGTTGATGGCGGATCGGCGACATCGTGATGACGGTATCCAA
This sequence comes from Pseudomonadota bacterium, assembly GCA_021790625.1. Lineage (GTDB taxonomy): Bacteria > Pseudomonadota > Gammaproteobacteria > Burkholderiales > Sulfuriferulaceae > Sulfuriferula. Next base: position 2,366 of record JAJYGL010000232.1, read on the forward strand.
CAGCATTTCGATGGTCTCAGGAAGGCGGCAATGGAACGCAAATCTTCCGCCATGATATTGCTCGCAGAGCGCCGTTCCATCATTGAGAACAGGAAGTCTGTATCACTCGAACGGCGCAATGCTGCCGTTCGAGTGTGGTCGAAAATCGACAATGCGTTTAGGCACTGGCAAGACATTTTAAAGGATGGCTGTGACACCATGCTCGATGTGTCTCTTGACGGCCTTAATGATCGACTTGATATTGAGTTGCGTGCGCCGATGTTCTGCGTGGCTGACTGGTACTGGTCTGGCAAGTGGCTGATGGAGATGAAAAGCCGGCTAAAGACCAACGAATTTGACACAAAAGGACGTGTAAAACTGGAGGCTAAATACCGTAGGTTCGCAAAACTCTCGCCCTGCCTTGTGTCGAACTTCCATATGGCACCATCGTTCTTCATGGCATGGCAAGGCGAGAGCATGCCATTCTGGAACACAATCGACCTATTGATTGTAGATGAAGCCGGACAAGTATCGCCCGACATTGGTGCTGTAATGTTTGCGCTCGCCAAACGCGCCCTTGTGGTTGGTGACACGCACCAGATTGAGCCTGTTTGGAACAATTGCGAGGAAACAGATAGAACTAATGCGGCGAAATTTGGACTGACGTCAAGTCCTGACGATCCGCGTTACGACATGCTGTCAGAGGCCGGCTATACGTCGGCCAGCGGTAATCTGATGCATATTGCTAACCGCAGTTGTCCCATTCAAAAATACGACGATATGCGCGGTTTGATGCTGACCGAGCATCGCCGCTGCGTGCCTGAGTTGGTCAATTATTGTAACAAACTTATCTACTCTGGGCGGCTTGAACCAAAGCGACAGCGCATTGAGACGGTCGATCGCATACTGCCGGCGTTTGGATATTTAAACGTCAGTAGTCAAGACAAAAAGATCGGCAAAAGCCGCCAAAATCACGAAGAAGCCATGGCTATCGTGGCGTGGCTGAAAACCAACCGAGGTAAAATTGAAAAGCACTATGCTGACAAAAAATCTGACGTTGCAACGCCACTTTGGAAAATTGTGGGCGTAGTAACTCCGTTTGAGACACAGGCCCGTGTTATTGAGCAGCTGTTGGGCAAGGAAATGCCAGATCTCACGCATAAGGATAGTAGGTTAACAGTAGGTACCGTCCATGCGTTTCAAGGGGCTGAGCGCGCCATAGTGATCTTTTCACCGACTTACGGGACATCGTTTACTGGCAGAGCTTTTTTTGACCAGGGGCCAAACATGTTAAACGTTGCGGTATCTCGCGCTAAGGACAGTTTTCTCGTAATCGGCAATCTGGCGTTGTTTGATGCGAAAAAACCAAGTCGTCCATCAGGACTGTTGGCAAAAGATCTATTCAACTCGGACGGAAGTGCCGCTTTGGATGGCTGATATGACACCATAGGCACGACGCCTGACATAATTGGCCGAAAACACCGGCGCAACCATTCGCACGACCGCTCAGATGCCCGTGACCAGCGATTCGATCTGGCGGCCTGTGTACTATGCGATCATCACGAAAGAGGCAGCGATGCAAACCACGCCGACCTCTTCGCAGC
>JAJYGL010000062.1 GCA_021790625.1 Pseudomonadota bacterium
TTCCGTCAACCTGGTTGCCCATCTGAAAGCCGACGGACAGGGTGGACAGGCACTGGATCTCGACAAACTGCAACGTACCATTCGTGTTGCCATGCGCATGCTGGATAATGTCGTGGATGTCAATTTCTACGCCGTTGGCAAAGCCCGCAACGCCAACATGAAGCATCGACCCGTCGGGCTCGGTATCATGGGCTTCCAGGATTGTCTGTACACCATGCGGACACCTTACGCCTCGGAAGCTGCCGTCGAATTTGCCGACCGCTCCATGGAAGCCGTTTGCTACTACGCCTATCTGGCCTCCAGCGAACTCGCCAAAGAACGCGGTTGCTACTCCAGCTTCAAAGGGTCGCTGTGGGACCGCGGCATTCTGCCGCAAGACAGCCTGCAACAACTGGCGGAACAACGAGGGGGATATGTCGAATGCGACACTTCCAGCACGCTGGATTGGGAAGCGCTGCGCACCCATATCCGCCAACATGGCATGCGCAACTCCAATTGCGTGGCCATCGCCCCCACAGCCACCATCTCCAACATTATTGGCGTGTCAGCCAGCATCGAACCCGCATATCAGAATATTTACGTCAAATCCAACCTGTCTGGTGAATTCACCATGACCAACGAATATCTGGTGCGCGATCTGAAGGCCATCAAATTATGGGACGAGGTCATGGTTGGCGACATCAAATATTTTGATGGCTCACTGGCGAAAATCGACCGCATACCCAGCGAATTACGCAATTTGTATGCCACGGCATTTGAAATCGACGCCTCGTGGCTGGTGGAATGCGCAGCGCGGAGACAAAAATGGATTGATCAGGCACAAAGTCTGAATATCTATCTGGCCGGCGCTTCCGGCAAAAAACTGGATGAAACCTACAAACTGGCCTGGATACGCGGACTAAAAACCACGTACTACCTGCGCACGCTGGGAGCAACCAGCGCAGAAAAATCGACGGGCAAAGGCGGCGAACTCAACGCTGTCAGCGCAAAATTTGCGGATATTTCTGCCGCCAGCGAGGTCAAATTCTGTGCCATCGACGACCCTGGCTGCGAATCGTGCCAATAACCCGAATGGAACCCACTCGCAATCATGAGATATTCTCGCGACAAAAACAAAGGCTCATATCATGCTGAATTTTGAAGACACCACACTCGCGACGCCAATACTGGCATCACGCCCGGACGCGCCTGTCTTGACTGACACGCCACCCACGACCACACTATCCACGACCAGCGATGCGTTTAAACGGGTTCGCGCCGAAGACAAGCGCGTCATCAACGGCACGGCCGATGTCAACCAGCTCGTTCCGTTCAAATACAAATGGGCATGGGACAAATATCTGGCCGGTTGCGCCAACCACTGGATGCCACAAGAAATCAACATGAGTCGCGACATCGCACAATGGAAAGATCCAGCAGCGCTTTCCGAAGACGAGCGCCGCGTCGTCAAACGCAATCTGGGATTTTTTACGACCGCCGACAGCCTGGCCGCCAACAACATCGTCTTGGGCACCTACCGGCATATCACCGCCCCGGAATGTCGCCAGTATCTGTTGCGTCAGGCGTTTGAAGAAGCCATCCACACCCACGCCTACCAATACATCGTCGAAAGCCTGGGGCTTGACGAAGGCGAAGTATTCAACGCCTATCACGAAATCACCAGCATTCGCGACAAAGACGAATTCCTGATGCCCTTCATCGAAATATTGAGCAACCCATCGTTCAAAACCGGCACGCCAGAAAATGACCAGGCATTGCTCCGCTCCCTGATTGTTTTTGCCTGCATCATGGAAGGACTGTTTTTTTATGTCGGCTTCGTACAGATTCTGGCGCTTGGGCGCCAGAACAAAATGACCGGCGCAGCAGAACAATACCAGTATATTCTGCGCGACGAATCCATGCACTGCAACTTCGGTATCGATCTCATCAACACCATCAAGCAGGAAAATCCATGGCTATGGACCACAGATTTTCGCCGCGAAATTGAAACACTGATGCGGCGCGGTGTTGAACTGGAATATCGCTACGCCGAGGATACCATGCCACGCGGCGTGCTTGGACTCAATGCCGCCATGTTCAAGGAATACCTGCGTTTCGTCGCCAATCGGCGTTGCCAACAAATCGGGCTCGACGAACTGTACGAAAATGCGCAAAATCCCTTCCCCTGGATGAGCGAAATGATCGACCTGAAAAAAGAGAAAAATTTCTTTGAAACCCGTGTCACGGAATACCAAACAGGAGGCGCGCTAAACTGGGATTAATCTTTAGACCGACTTCATTAAACCAAACTGGGCCTCTGTTCTGTCTTGCTATGACAGATCTAAACGACGCTCGATGCGGTCGATGCGGTCAGACAGATGATCGATACGCACACTCTGATCCGCCCAGCCTTCGTCGGTGTGTGCCATATCGCGGCGCAGTCCTGCGGCCGCCACTTCGATGCGCCCAAGGCGTTGCGTATGCTCATCGAGTTTGCGCTCGGTGCGGTCTTGACTCGCCTGAAAACGTTTGAGGTGTTCAAGAATAATGTTGTCGATTTCGGTAGTCATTGCTCACTCCTGACGTAGTTCTCCTGACGTAGTTGACATTTTTAAAGAGGCGTCCATATAAACCGCTGATTTATTCCTCCATGAGCCGCGTTGCGGATCAAATCGGGAAGATCACGACGCGTGCGGCGCAGGTCGTAGCCGGGACTATGATGCCAAGCCGTACAGACACGCGAGCGCCCGATTTGACCGCAATCGCCTCGTTGATGGCGAGCAAAACATGCTCGACGGGACGGGGCCTGGCGGCCATGTGGAAATAGATCAGCGGTCCCTTGGCGTCCATTGTACCAACCAACGTTGAAAAAGTGTGTGATGTTCATGCCGTCATGGAAAATGATGGGTGCTGATGCACGTACAGTTTTCACAAGGCGTTCGGCATCAATAGGGTTGTGTAGTCTAGCAATGAGGTCACCGACTTTCAGGCCAGTGGATATTAATCAGGCAGGGGTGTGCATCCCCTCCCTGACCGCGCCTTTAAAACCTCGCTCTTCAGGGCGGGGTTCGGCGCTCCTGCCGGCCCAGAGGCCGGGGTTTTAAACCAGCAGGGGAAAAGAATAAAAATAGCACTTGCTGTCCAATATAAAATTTTGTATATTCTCCGAATGAACAAATTCAAGCCGGTTATATTTCTGGGTAGTTCGCTCGATGATCTGCGAACCTTTCCTGTGGCAGCACGACGCGAGGCAGGATACCAGCTTGATTTGGTGCAACATGGTCACGAGCCTGAAGACTGGAAAGCCATGCCAACAATTGGGCAGGGCGTACTAGAAATCCGGATTCGCGATGCAAGTGGTGCATACCGGGTGATTTATGTCGCGAAATTCTCCAATACAATTCATGTGCTGCACTGCTTCCAAAAAAAATCACAGAAAACCAGCAGACAAGATCTGGCTTTGGCGGAGAGTCGCTATCGAGAATTATTGAAGGAGTCTGGCAAATGAACAAAGAACAGTTCGAAAGTGTGTGGGATGCCATTGAGGACACCCCGGAAGAAGCCGAGAACCTGAAGCTGCGATCAGGCTTGATGATGGCCCTAAAAACACACATTACCAACAGCGGCTTGAATCAGTCTCAAGCAGCCAAACTGTTCGGGGTAACACAACCGCGCATCTCCGACCTCATGCGCGGCAAAATCAACCTGTTTGGCTTGGATGCACTTGTCAATATGGCTGCTACTGCCGGGTTGCATGTTGAAATGCGCATTCTTGCTGCAGCGTGAGGTTAAAAGGATAGCGCGTCCGTACCCGCCACAATGAAATGATCCGGCACGCGCACATCCACCAGTGCCGACTTCTGTTCCGCTGTTCACCGCCTGTGGCACTGAACACCAGTTATCGCTTCAACCGACCTGCCATCCCCGTTGCTCGTGGTCATAGCAACAATCGTCACTGT
>JAJYGL010000033.1 GCA_021790625.1 Pseudomonadota bacterium
CCAGTACGCAAGAAACCGCTGACCTATTCCCACATCATGCGCCGCCGAGGGCGGTCGCCTGGATGGAACTGTCAGGTTGCAGCGGCTTCTCATACGGGTACGCGCGCAACACACCGAATCGTGGCTTCTCGGTGCCAGCAGGTATGTAACCCAGCGCCTCGTAGAACTTGCGCGCGAGCAACGTGCTTTCCAGCCGCATCCTCGGCAGGCCCAGGGACAATGCATGACTTTCGAGAGCCAAGTGGATGCGGCGCCCAAAACCCCGACGCTGATGGTCAGGAGATACATAAAACAGTCTCACCTCGCCGCTGCAATGGATGAGCCCTACCCCCCTCACGACCCCTTCGCTTTCCGCGACCACGCAGAAGTTTTCAGGGTTGGCGATCCACGATTCGAATGACTCTGGCTTTTTGTTTGCGAGCCATCGATCCAACGTAGCCCCATCGTTCTTATGGTCGGCTTCGCATGACACCATGATTGATTGACGCACAACTTCAATTGCGGGTGCCGCGTCTTGAGCAGTAGCGGGACGAACCATCTCGACTAACTCCTATTCGGGATGTGACAGCTTCACGGCATTCTACCACCTCCCTGTCAAACAGCACCATATTGGGTATAAATGGGCATTTTAAGGAACCGCTGATCTATCCCCACATGGCCGCGACGGCGATCTGGCGGCGCGTTGCCACCATCGAAAGCATCGAGTCCTCCGCACGTATCGAGGGCAGCATTTCCGGGTACTGGTCGAACGCCGCACCCTGAGTCAGCACGGCAGCGGCCGTGGAGTCTGGTACGATCTGCGCTGAGGGAATGAGCGCTACTGCGCCCTATCTATGACTCCACGGCTGTCGCCCTTGCCAACGACTCGTGCATGCGCTGCGGTTCTTTCTGCGCCTCAGCCAGGAGCTGGTCCCAGTCGTCAGGTGGATGCCCGCTTTCCAGCATCTTGCGAAAGACCCGGTAGGCATCATCGTTGCTCTCATAGGCGCGCTTCGTGTCTTCGTCATTCACCCAGGCGTAGACGATCACCTTGCTGGGGGCGTGGTAGCGGAAGAATAGTCGGTATTGCTGGAAGAACTTGGCTCGAAACCAGTGCTTGTGATCGTCACCGAGCGTGCCACCCTGGCGGTACTCCGGTCGCGTCGGATCTTGCGGGATGACAACGAACGCCAACTTGGTGATCGCGGCTAATCGTTTGCCGGCGTTCTTTTTTACGTACCCGACCGGATGCTTCTGCTTCAGGGACTCGACCTGCCGAGCCAGCGCTTCAATCTGCGCCAGAAACAGGGGATGAGCAAAGACCGTCCAGCCGTGAATCACCAAGGGCTCTGGCTTCTCCGCACTCATTCATCGTCTGCCGACAGGGCGGTATCAAGATCGACATCGACGCCACCGACCAGCGACTGGAGCCGTTGGACGAGGCCGGCATCCACAGACTGCAGGCGCTCGGGATGGCGCGTGATGTCGGCGGCCAGAAAGCCAAGGAACTGGCCGAGCACCGGGTCGTCGCCATCAGATGCTTCGACGCGCGTCAGCACCACCTCTCCGCTTGGGCGAATGGTGTAGTGGATCTTGTCGCGCTTGCCCAGCTTGAGGGCACGACGCACGGTTTCCGGCACTGTGGTCTGGTAGCGATCGGTAAGTGTGGATTCGACTTCGAGGGTCGCGGCCATGGCAGTCTCCTGCGAATTTGGGTTGACGCTCGAATGGTAATGCAGTTGCATTTCCATGTCAATGCAGTTGCATTGTCTCCCTAAGCGCCGACTTGAATGGGTGCAAATGGGCGTGCCTTTGGTCGGCCAAGGCAGCAGCAGGTGGACCGAGACCCCGTCTAAAATCCTTACGATCAAGAGGATTTTTGCCAAGCAAGACCACAAACAGCAATATGGTCAACACCGATCAAAATAGCCAACTTACCGTGCTTGAATCTGTCCATCTCATCAAAAAACAAGAATGCAAGCTGAGTATAGACGGGTGCGACACATGGCGAGATAATGTGTTTGTCGAATACCCGTGAAAATCAGTCAAATATGAACGAGTCTGCATGCCCGCGACTCGGTGGGTTAAGGCGAGATCGTCTATCGATCGATTCTGTCATGCAATACTTCGACGGGTACAATCGGGACAGGCCATATTCCAGCCTGGGCACACCCGACGAGGTTTACACCGTGATGCTGCCGACGGTTAAACGGGCAGCACAAGATTCAGCAAGAATCTCATTTAAAATCGCTGAATCGCTGAAAAACCGTTCAAACAAGCTGAGCCGGTTCAATTACAACACACAGGTTACCGGGAGACAACGTGACGCATTGGGAGGCAACATGACAGACCGCTTATATCGCTTGATTTATGGCGCAATGATGTTGATTGCGCTTTACTTCAATATCAAGAACATGGTTTATTTTCTCATCGGCATAATGATTCTTGAAGGCATAACAAACTGGCGCATACCGCTGATAATCAGAAGGCTGCGCGGCATTCCTCCGGAAGGGGACATTAATTCCAATTCCAGCTGCAAAATTTCGCTGGAGGCCGAACGCGTCTGGCGCTTCATGATTGGCACCTCCTTTCTGCTTACTTACGTTTTCTTTCAAGAGCAACTCTGGTTCGTTCCCTGGTTTCTGGCCTTCGTTATTTTCGGCGCAGGAGCAAGCGATGTCTGCCCAGGACTCTTGGCCATAAAAAAGGCCGGATGTAAATGAAATTTCCAGCAAACACGACCAGATTTGAATTTGAGCCCGGCAGCTTGCCGACCAAAATTGCCGGTATTGTTTTCTGGGGAACGTTGCTGATAGGTATTCTGACCGCCCTTTTTATCCTGCATGGCAAAAAAAGCGAACGCGCAGCGCTGCAAGCCGACGACGCGATCATCGCACAGATGCGGATCGAAAATATCCTCCAGCAGCATGCCGTGGCACCACTGTTGCAGAACAATCGTGACAATCTGACCCGTGTTATCAAGACACTGCAACCACGATTCCGCTTTGAGGCCATCAAACTTTCAGACAAAGATGAAACATTGCTGTTCGGCACCGAGCGCCCGAGACAGGATACCGCCACTCGCACCATGCAGATTCACTTACCCGCGGGCGGTAAGTCAAACATCACAACAGTCAGCCTGACCGCTTACTTCCCCAACCTCCAGGAGACGTTGTCAAACGAACGCAAGCAAATTTTGTTGGCCATCGGACTGATGGTCGTGGTTTATGCTTTGATCATGCAACGGATTCTGCATGTTTTATTGTCGCGCCCCTTCTCAAACATGGTTAAAACAGCGAAAGACTTCGCGGAAGGCAATTCGACATCACGCTTCGATGAAACCAACCGTGACGAGTTCGGATTCCTGGCCAAATTCATCAACAGGGCACTGGACACCATCGCGCTTCAGCAAAAGGAATTAAATGATGCGCTAAAACGCGCAACCAATTCCGAGTTTGTACTCTCAAGAGAAAAAGAACGCGCCGAAGTCACATTGCAGTCCATCGCCGAAGCTGTCATCACAACCGACGTCAAAGGCCAAGTACAATATCTGAATCCCGTTGCCGAACGCATGACAGGCTGGGGCAATATCGAGGCACATGGACTTCCGCTTGCGAGGGTCATTAAAATCGTGCAGGAGAAAAGCAGGGTGCCACTGCCCGCGCCGGTGCATACCTGTCTTGAAAACAACCGTGTCGAAACATTGAACACCAACGCCGCGCTGCTACGTCATGATGGGGAATCCATCGCCATCGAAGCAACAGCCGCACCCATGCACAACGATCATGGAGAAGTAATTGGCGCGGTCATGGTATGTCAAGACGTGAGTCAGGCACGCAAACTGGCTTACCAGCTTTCCTATCAGGCAGGCCATGATGCGCTGACTGGACTTTATAACCGCCGCGAATTTGACAACAGGTTGGTTGAACTGCTGGAAAACGCCAAACTGA
>JAJYGL010000162.1 GCA_021790625.1 Pseudomonadota bacterium
ATGATTGGCCTGCTCGATGCCGGATTCTGCCTTGCGGTGGCGATATTCTGGTTTCATGTGCCATTCCGGGGAAATCTGGCCACACTGTTGACGACCACCATGTTGTTTTTGATTGTCGTGCTGGGGATCGGGTACCTGATTTCCGTACACATTCGCAGCCAGCTCGGCGCCAGTCAGGTTGCTTTGCTGGTGACCATGTTACCCACCAACCTGTTGTCCGGATATACCTTTCCCATTGATCAGATGCCGTCATCGATTCAGGCGCTGACCTTGGTCGTGTATGCGCGCTATTATGTGACCATATTGCGTGGGGTTTTTCTGAAAGGAAGCACGCTGGTCGATTTATGGATGCCGATCGCCGGATTGTTCATCTATGCCGTATTGATTATCTGGTTTGCTGCGCGGGCTTTTCATAAGAGAATCAATTGATGTTTGATCGTTTGTATGCGATGTGGATGAAAGAGTTTCTTGAGCTCAAGCGCGACCGATGGGCCATGTTTCGACTCGTTGTGCCGATGCTTATCCAGATGCTGGTGTTTGGTTACGCGGCCACTTTTACGGTACATCACGTTAAAACAGCAATTCTCGATTTCGATCATAGCCAGGCCAGCCGTGGCCTGATTTCACATTTTGTGGCCACTTCCCGTTTTGATGTCGTCGATATTGCGACAACCCGGCAACAGATGACACGGGATATTGATCATGATAAAGCAATCATTGCCATCATCATTCATGCCGGCTTTAACCGGAATCTGGACAACGGGCGCAGTGCGCCGCTGCAGGTCATTGTTGATGGCACCAACTCAAATACGGCACTGATTGCGCTCGGCTACATCAGCCAAATCGTGGCGCAATTTTCACTGGAACAACGCGGCACCAGAACTTTTGACGGAAACCCGGTAATCCCGTTGACAGGTATCACGCTCCAATACCAACCGTGGTTCAACGAAGGATTGAATGACCGCTGGTTCTTCATTCCCGGTGTGATTGGCACGTTGACGCTGATGCAGGTGGTCAGCCTGACTGCGTTTGCCATCGTACGAGAACGTGAGGTAGGTACGCTCGAACAGATTATGGTGAGCCCCATTCGCCCTTATGAATTCATCCTGGGCAAAACACTGCCATTTTTTCTCATCGGATTGGGTGATATTGGACTGGTGGTTGCTTTTGGTATTTTGTGGTTCCATATTCCTTTTGTCGGCAACCCGTGGATTATGTTGCTGGGCGCCTCTTTATTTTTATTGGCCGCTTTAGGCATGGGCCTGTTATTGTCTACCTTTTCACAAACCCAACAGCAGGCCTTTGCGCTGAATTTTTTCTTTGTGAATCCCTTCTTCATCCTGTCTGGTTTTGCTTTTCCTATTGCCGCCATGCCAAAATTGTTACAATGGTTCACAGTTATCAATCCGTTACGTTACTTTCTCGTCGTCATTCGGGCGGTTTTTCTCAAAGGCGTGGATTTGTGGGTGCTCTGGCCGGATTTGTTCGCGCTGACACTGCTCGCGTTGGGGATGCTCACCATCAGTGTGCTACGTTTTCGCAAATCAATTGACTGATAACTGCCCGTCATGCTGTGTTTCGGCATGTTTTTGGCTTGTTGGCGGTAAAGTGTGATGATGCAAGTATAATTTGCTTGTAACATGATTTTACTTATAAAAAGGTGTTGGTGATGTTGACTAAACTGAATGTATACCGTTCGTCGCTCGATGCGTCGGTGTTGGCAAAGGCACGACATGTGCTGATGGTGTTGCCAAAATCGAATGACTTGCCGGACGTCGAAACGATTCCAGGCGGTGAGCGTTTGCCGATCGTGCTGGCGCGAAGGACGATGACAATTGCAGATTTGCTGAAATCGCCCGTGGTGACAGAAAGCGAAACCGGAGTGATGACGTGTTGGCTGATGCTGGACGGGTCGACCAGCCGCTTCGCTCAGATGGATTTATTGCGGCGCGGTTGGGGCTTGCTACTGGACGAACAGCCGGAAAAATTAGCGTTGGGGGCGGTGGGCGAAGCGGATTTTTGTGCACAATCGCTGGCGTTGGCGGCTTATGTGGCCGGGGTGAATGCGGTAATACTGCCGTCATGGAAAACGGGAAAACCAGCGCGAAAAGTGAAAACCCTGTATGTGTACGGCACAGCGGAGCCTGCATTGCGTTATGCATGGGCAGTGGCAGGTGGTAACGTGTTGGCGCGAAATTTGATTGCAACGCCCGGCAATCTGCTGACGCCTGGTATATATCGTGCGCGAATCGAAGGATTGGCAACACAATATGGCTGGAAAATGGAAACCTATGATCAGAAAGCCTTGCGCAAACTCAAGGCAGGTGCTTTTCTGGCCGTGGCGCAGGGTAGCATGGACAAAGATGCCGCCATTGTGCATCTACGGCGACACGTTAACGCAAAAAATACAGTCGCGTTGGTGGGGAAGGGCATCTGCTTCGACACCGGCGGCCATAATCTGAAGTCGGCAAAATACATGCAGGGCATGCATGAAGATATGGCTGGTTCCGCCGTGGCATTAGGTATTCTACAGGCGGCAACGGAACTGGATCTACCGGTCAATCTGGATGTCTGGCTGGCAATTGCACAGAATCACTTGAGCCCGGAAGCTTATAAACCGGGGGATGTGGTCACAGCAATGAATGGTACCACGATCGAAATCGTGCATACCGACGCGGAAGGGCGCATGGCACTGGCAGATACCCTGGCGCTTGCCGCACAACAGAAACCCGATATGATGGTGGATTTTGCCACGTTGACTGGCAGCATGGTGACCTCACTGGGCACCCGTTATAGCGGCGTATTCGGCAACCGACCAGCGGAAGTGAGCAAAGCAATCGCAGCAGGGGCGGTTTCTGGCGAACGTCTATGCGCATTTCCGATGGATGACGATTATGCACCGGCACTGGATTCCCAAGTGGCAGATATCAAACAATGCTTGTTGGAAGGCGAGGCGGATCACATCCTCGCCAGTTGCTTTCTACAACGGTTTGTGGCGGATATTCCATGGCTGCATCTGGATTTGTCGGCGGCGAATTGCGCTAAAGGGTTGGGCGCGGTGTCCAGTGATATCACAGGATTTGGCGTGGCTTGGGGCGTTCAGTGGCTGTCGGACGCCATCGTACCAATGTAAGCTTGCAATGCGGGCGGTATCTGACGTGGCGCATGAATACGCAAACGTTTGTAAATGCTGGTTTCCCCCGAAATGACCGTGACGTGGGATAACGGAACATCAAAGGCATCAGCCAGGAATCGTACCATCGCCTGCGTGGCACGACCGTTTTCAGCCGGCGTCGCAACGCTGATTTTTAAACGGTCACCCCTCGGCTTGCCAAAAGCAGTGCGAGATGCACCGGGAGAACCGGAGATATTCAAAATAATGTCTTCGCCATCACGGGTAAAAAAAGAGGGAGTTTGCGTGGACATATTTATTTAACACCATGGTGAAAGTGCAGTGTGGTTGTGTTACACACTTCGTTATACACTTGGCAGGATGAATTTTCCATATAAAGCTATCGCGCATGAACAAGAGAATGCCAAGAGAATGCATTGGCTCATGCAATAAAACACCAGATGAATAATCAAACATCATATCAAACAGTTACTATATTATTCATTCGACTTGTATTTCGGCTTGTCTGATACTCAGACTGACCATCACCATGACCAAAAAAACAGACACTTGACGTTTTTTGCCATTCACGGCATAATCCCGCTTCGTTGTTTGAGAGACAACTATTCCCTGATAGCTCAGTCGGTAGAGCGACGGACTGTTAATCCGCAGGTCCCTGGTTCGAGTCCAGGTCGGGGAGCCATATACCACGGGGGTTTCAGACGAAACGCCCGTTTTTATTTGTTCCCCAATTTACAGTTTGTTCCCCAAAAGTACAAATCGGAAGTTGTCCGGGCGATCCTGTTTCATATCCCTG
>JAJYGL010000118.1 GCA_021790625.1 Pseudomonadota bacterium
TCAATCGGGAATATTTTCGTATCGCGCATGATATCAGTTCATACAGCTTTGCGGCACTGGCCAAGGCAGGTTTGCCATTGATGCAGGATAGTCGTGGCGCTCTGTTGACGCTGTCATACCTTGGTGGTGTGCGCTCGGTGCCAAATTACAATGTGATGGGGCTTGCCAAGGCGAGCCTGGAAACCAATGTGTACTATATGGCGCAAAGCCTGGGTCCCAAGGGAATCCGGGTGAATGCTATTTCCGCCGGCCCGATTCGCACCCTGGCAGCCAGCGGAATCGGTGGCATTCACCGTATTTTGAGTCATGTGGAAAAAAATGCGCCGTTGCGCCGCAATGTGACGATCGAAGAAGTTGGCAATGCAGCGGCTTTTTTGCTTTCCGATCTTGCCAGCGGGATTACCGGCGAAATTACCTATGTCGATGCCGGTTTTAGTACCACCATGGGGTCGGATATCGAATGATGGCTTGATTTTTGCACTGTCCCGGTTTTTAGCGAACAGGGGGTGGCTGGCGGAAATATTCGTCGTCAGCGAGATAGCGCCAATTGCCGGGAGCGAGGTTGCCGAGTTTGACGTCACCGATGCGGATGCGTTTCAAACCGGTGACTTTCAGTCCGACCAGTTCACACATGCGGCGTATCTGGCGCTTTTTGCCTTCGCGCAGAATGAAGCGTAACTGGTCACGGTTTTGCCAGTCAACCTGTGCCGGTTTGAGCGCTTTGCCATCGAGCATCAGACCATGGTTGAGCAGTTCGAAGCCTCGTTCGTCGAGTTGCCCTTGCACGCGGACGAGATACTCTTTTTCGATGTCGGAGTCTTCGCCAATCAGTTGGCGAGCGATGCGACCATCTTGTGTCAGAACCAGCAAACCGGTTGAGTCGATATCGAGCCTGCCTGCGGTGGCGAGGTTCCAGGTATGCTGTTGCGAGAATGAACGCGGATGTTGGTCTTGCGGATCACGGTTGGCGGGCGTAATGAGCTGAATCGCCGGGCGGTATCCAGGTTCGGCCTGGCTGGAAACATACCCAACGGGCTTGTTGAGTAGAATGGTGACGGCGTTGGCCTGTTCACGTTCTGCAGCGCCAGCCAACTCAATCTGGCAATCCGGTTCGACCTTGCTGCCGGGAATGTCGATGACGCGGCCATCAACTTTGACCCAGCCACGTTCGATGTAAGTGTCGGCTTCACGACGCGAGCACAGACCGCGTTGTGCCATCAGCTTGGAAAGGCGTAAACTGGTTTCCGTCACGGTTTTGTCACAGGGTTCGGGAATAGCGGGGCGTGTTGTCAGTTTCCTGACCAAGGTAGGCGTCGAAACACATGGCGATATTGCGTAAAAACAGCCGCCCGGTATCGGTGACCAGCAAGTGATTGCCCTGACGTTCAATCAGGCCGTCTTGTTGTAACGGTTGCAACTGGACGAGCGCGTCGGCAAAGTGGTTGCTAAAGTCAATTTGCCATTGTTCGCCAAATGCGTTTCCGTTCAACTCCAGATCGCACATCAGTTTCAGAATCGCATCACGCCGCAGACGGTCTTCGGCGCTGATGCGCAGACCGCGCTCGGTGGCAAGGTTGTCGTGTACGATTTCGTCTTGATAATGGTTCAGGTTTTTGGCATTTTGCACGTAAACTTCTTCGGTCTGGCTGATGGCAGAAACGCCAAACGCCAGAATGTCACAGTTTTTGTGCGTGGTATAGCCCTGAAAGTTGCGGTACAGCGTTTTGTTGCGCTGTGCCTTGACCAGTTCGTCGTTCGGTTTGGCATAATGATCCATGCCGATGTAAACATATCCGGCGTCATTCAGGCGCTCTAGCAACAGTTGTTGCAGGGCAATGCGAGCGGCAAGGTCGGGTAGATCCGCGTCTTTGATGAGAATCTGGTGTTTTTTCAGCCATGGTACATGGGCATAGCTGAATACCGCGAGGCGATCTGGCGCCATATCGATGATACGGTCGAGCGTATCGGCAAAACCGGCAACTGTCTGGTGTGGCAGGCCAACCATCAGATCCATGTTTATGCTCGCAATATTGGCGTCGCGCATCCAGCCATATACTTCGCGCACCAGCGCTTCGGGTTGCACCCGGTTGACAGCCTGTTGCACCTTGCTGTCCAATTCCTGTACGCCAAGACTCAAACGATTGAAACCGGACTCCGCTAATGCGGTGATGTGCGCGGCACTGAGTTCCCGTGGATCAACTTCACAGCCGATTTCGGCGTCTTCAGCAATGGTGAAGTGCGATTTGAGGTGGGCGAACAAGCGGCGAATGTCGTCCGGATGCAGATAGGTTGGCGTACCGCCGCCCCAGTGAATCTGGCGTACCAAACGCCCGGGTGCTACGAGTTGCGCCAAGCGGTCGATTTCGCGGAACAGATAATCGAGGTATGCGGTGGCGCGCTCATAATGCCGGGTGGCAATCATGTTGCAACCACAGTAATGACATAAGGTGTCGCAAAATGGAATGTGAACGTACAATGATAAATCTCGCCCCTTGTTCTGGGTGGAGGAAAGTTCTTCCAGCCACGCCTGTTTACCGAAGTCGGGGCTGAAATAAGGCGCCGTGGGGTAAGACGTGTAGCGGGGGCCAGGTTTGCTGTACTTGGTCAGCAGTTGTGCGTCGAAATGCATATTCGTTCGTGGTAGCCGTCTGTCAAGCGGACATTATAATCCGAATCAACGTGGTTTGCGGTACAAGATGCGTTTGCCGACACTTAAACTGATTAAGCCCGCACGGATCGCCAGATTAAAAACCTTGCAGCAAAAGATCCAGCGCGGTAACGATTTCATCATGGCGGTCCTGCGCATTCAAGACCGCATCTTTCAGCGTATTCGATGGCACAGCAGCCATGTATTGAGTAACCATGGAATAAGGTGAACCTGCAATGACAAATTGAGGGTTCAACGTCTTCGCCGGTTTGGGCGCTTCGGACAATGGAAGTAGCGGAACGACCATTCGTGTATTCAGGTGACTTAACATATCGGCCTGGACATCCATAAGATACCCAACGCCCGGATTCGAATAAATAGTGAATCTGGCCATCAGAACATCCTGAATCGTTCCAATGGAAGACCGTGCCGGTTCACATAATCATTCGAGCTTTCGATGGCTTCCCTGTTTTCTTCTAGCCAGAGTTCAGCACGTTTTTCAGCAACAGCCCTAGCCAAACCCGCCTCTGCAGCTTGTGAAACATTGATGTGCAATGCCTTGGCTTCGGCAATCAGAGTCTCGGCCAGAGACACATTCGTCGCTTTTTTCACTATACCAACGTAATGGTTTGTGTTTAAATGGTTTGTGTTTAACATGGGCCTCTCCTTTTGCGCATTGTTCATGGTCGCATTAATGCGCATTGAAGTCAATATTACTGATTCTAATAATGTCATGGTACCGTTGATTAATTCCTCCATGAGTCGCAATGTAATCTTCTCGATTTGGTCCGCAACGTGACTCATGGAGGAATTAACCAGCAATCAGGTTACGCAATTTACAAATATTGCCTGGGTAAACGTATTTTGTCAGCAAACCGACATTTTCGGGGTGTAAGCTGAGGAAGCGCTGATCTAATCTCACACGGCAGTTCGCTCGCCAGGCCCCGTCCCGCCGGGCATGTTTTACTCGTTATCAACGATGCGGTTGCGGTCAAATCGGATACTCGTGTGTCTGTATAGCCTGGTGTCATAGTCCCAGTTGCGCCGCACGCGTCGTGATTTTCCTGATTTGACCCGCAACGCGGTTCATGGAGGAGTTAATCAGCGGTTTCCTTGATGAGCAGTTTTTACCCATCTCGTCGCAAGGACGGGGTAATGGTGCGATACAGCGTAGCGATGGTGGTTGATATAGCGGTTGATATAGCGGCTGATGTGGCAGTTGGTATCTGGTGTACAACTTGCGTTGGACGTTTGCTGTCGTAACAAGTCGCGTTGGCTTG
>JAJYGL010000261.1 GCA_021790625.1 Pseudomonadota bacterium
TTTTTTCATCCTGAATCGCATCGCGCGAGACATGGATCACCTGCCCGGCCACCGTGCCATACTTGGTGTATTCAAACGCATCGATCTTGACCTCGGCAGGTTGCCCTTCGCGCACAAAACCGACATCCTTGTTTTCCAGGAAAGCTTCTATTTCAATGGCGGACTGTTTCGGCACGATTTCCATCAATGACTGCGCAGCCGGCACCACGCCGCCGATGGTGTGTACGGTCAATTGCTGCACCGTGCCGTCAACGGGCGACACCAGCTTCAACAACTGGCTGTGCACCGCAGCGCGGCGCGCATCCTGCGCGGATTCGGCCAACGTGCGTTCGGCTTCGTATAATGCGTCCTGCGCGGTTTTACGCGTATCTGCAGTCAGAAAACGCAATTGATCGCGCGCATCATTGAGTTGCGCGTTGATTTCGATGCGCGTCTGTTCCTTGTCCATCCACGCATGTTCGGGAACATCGTGATCCTTGGCCAACGCAGCGTAATCAGCCGCCTGTTGTGTGGCGAGCGGCAATGCCGCGCCGTAACGCCGGATGGCGTCTTCCAGTTGTTGGCGTTTTGCCCGATAATCCGCCCATTGGTCGCGCAAGTGCGACACAGCATCCTGCCAACGATCTTTTGCCACACCGGATATCGGTGCAAGATGCGGGGCAACGCCGCTGTCAATGGCCGCCATCAGCGCGCGGGATCGCGCAGCCTGTAGCCTGGCCGCCTGTTCATCCGCCATGGCCTTGTCGCGCAGGCTGTTGCTCTCGCGCGCATCCAGTTCGATCAGTACTTGTCCTGCCTTCACCGTCTGCCCTTCTTCGACGTGCAGCGCTCGCACGCTCGCCACTTCAACCGCGGCAATGGTTTTGGTGCGCTGGGACGGTATGATCTTGCCGGTGGCATTCACAATGATGTCCATGCGTCCGAAGATCGCCCACAACAACACCGCCGCAATCAACAGCATCAGAATACGCGCTACCCAGCGGCCAGCGGGCGACACCGGCTGTGCCTGCAGGGACAGCGCGGCGGGAAGAAAATCGGCTTCGGCAGCCGAATAATCCGGCAAGCTCAGGTCGTCACGATGACGCCAGCTGTGAAGAAACACGCCTGCGTAGCGCCTCAATAATGCAGACCAGGCATCAAAATGATCGCGCAAACTCATGCTGCCATGGCTTCGCTTGTCCCGCCCTGCTGCAAGGCATACAAATGTGCGTAAATGCCGTTCGGTATACGCAACAACGCCTCATGTACCCCCATTTCGGCAATCTGCCCGCGTTCCATGACAATGATCCGGCTCGCCTCGCGTACGGCAGTCAGGCGGTGCGCAATGACCAGCACGGTGCGGCCCTGGCAGATGCTGCGCATGTTCTCCTGAATGATACTTTCCGATTCGTAATCCAGCGCACTGGTCGCCTCGTCGAAGATCAAAATACGTGGGTTGGCAATCAAGGCGCGCGCAATAGCAATGCGCTGGCGCTGCCCGCCTGACAAACCCGTGCCGTGCTCACCAACCAGCGTGTCATAACCCTCTGGCAATTCGCAGATGAACTCGTGCGCGCCCGCCAGTTTGGCGGCGTTGATCACTGCCTCGATCGGTAAAGCGGGATCGACCAACGCGATATTTTCGCGGATGCTGCGGTTGAACAGCACGTTTTCCTGTAGCACCACGCCAATCTGTTGACGCAAAGAGGCGGTGTCGATGGTGGAAATATCCTGTCCGTCGATCAGCACGCGTCCGCGTTCCGGCACATACAAGCGTTGTACCAGTTTGGTCAGCGTGCTTTTGCCTGACCCGGAACGCCCGACGATGCCGATCAGTTCGCCCGGCACAACACGAAAACTCACATCGCGGATGACTTCCGGCGCATCGGGTTTATAGCGAAACGATACCTGATCGAATACGATCTCACCAACGAGACACGGCAATCGCAATTTTTGCGACGCCACTTCGCTGCGCGCATTCAAAATGTCGCCCAGCCGTGACATCGAAATGCCCACCTGCTGAAAATCATTCCACAATTGCGCGATGCGCAACACAGGCGCTGACACCTGACTCGCCAGCATGTTGAACGCCACCAGTTCGCCCACGGTCATTTTCTGATCAATCACCAATTTTGCCCCAAACCACATGATGGCTGCGGTGACCAGCTTGCTGACCAGTTGCACACCGCTGTTCGCCAAAGTGGCGACGCGCACAGCCGACAAACCTGAAGTCACATAAGCGGCCAATTGTTTGTCCCATTTGCCGATCCAGCGCGGTTCCACCGCCATCGCCTTGAGCGTATCGACACCGCTGATGGTTTCCACCAGAAACGACTGGTTTTCCGCACCCTTGTTGAATTTGTCCGCCAGTCGGGCACGAATCAACGGTGTGAATGCCACCGACAAACCGATATACAACGGGATGGATGCCACCACAATCAGCGACAACCACACGCTGTACCAGAACATGACTGCCAGAAATATGAAAGAAAACATGACATCCAGCACCAGCGTCACGGCATTGCTGGTCAGAAAGCTGCGAATGTTTTCCAGTTCACGGATGCGTGCCACTGAATCGCCTACCCGTCGGCTCTGAAAATAGCTCAGCGGCAGACTGAGCAGATGGCGAAACAGACGCGCGCCAAGTTCGACATCGATTTTACTGCTGGTGTGCGCAAACACCCAGGTACGCACATTGGAAAGCGTTACCTCGAACAGAATCGCCAGAACCAAACCCACCGCAATCACATCCAAGGTCTTCATGGCATGGTTGACCAGCACCTTATCCATCACCACCTGAAAAAATAATGGCGTCACCAGACCGATCAGTTGCAGCACGAACGAAATCAGCAGAATCTCACCCAGCAGTTTGCGATAACGCACGATGGCAGGAATGAACCAGGAAAAATCGAAATGCGCCAGTTCACCAGCCAAACTGTGCCGACTGGTCACCAAAATCAATTCGCCCGACCATTGCGCCAGAAAATCATCCAGCGACAACAATGCGGGCGGATCGCCCGGACGCTGGATCAACAACTTGGAAGAGACCCCCGTAACAGACTGATATTTTGCCAGAATGAAATATTGCCCGGCACGGTCCACCGCAATGGCAGGCAAAGGCGCTTTGTCCAGCCGGCTCGCGGGTTGCTGTACGGACTTGGCCGACAGACCCAGGAAACGGGCTGCCAAAAGAAGGGTTTGCGTATTGAATCTGGCGTGACCAAATTCATGTCGCAATTGCGCCTCATCCACTGCCATCCCATGAAATGCCGCGATCATCATCAGGGACAATAATCCGGCATCTTCAAGCGCAGTTACTTTTTTGGGATCATCGGATGGAAAGCCAGCCGGTTCAAATATTGGTTGGTTCATATTTCACGCGAAATCGAAATATAGTGTACTGCGCATTGCGCCATCGACAATAAAACCCGAAATCCACTGTCAGGCACAGCATAAAGCTGCGCCTGACCCCAAGGCAGATCATTCATACTCACCCGTTCTGACTGATTCAGTGCCAGTTGGCAGCAAGTACGGGAGCAAGCTGCTGTGCCTGCGCAGTGCTCAATGATGTCTGTCCCAGTGGTGGTGGCGTCATGGATGCCATGGCCTGGACGAGCGAATTGACACCGGCCGCTGAAATCGTGTTGCCCAATCCATCCGAAATGGTTCCGATTTGATCCAGAGTGTTGCCAAACCAATTAGTCACAGTTTCTGCCTCCTGCGTACCATCAACCGTGATGAGCAAATTGTTCCCAGAACGGCTGAACCAAAGCTCTTGTGAGGTGACGCCCGCGCCAAATGCCAAAATATTTGACGCCCCGTTTGAAGTGGCGAATGTATTGGTATCGCTGCCATCGGCCACCGTCAGTGTTATGCCAGAAGCAATATTTACCGTGTCGTTCGATCCGTTCAGCGT
>JAJYGL010000035.1 GCA_021790625.1 Pseudomonadota bacterium
GCTTCCAGCCACATCGGTCCTTGTCCTTCGAAGCTTGCCATGTTGGTCAGGCCGGTAAAAGCCGCTGCCGCGTCAAACAAGCGTCCAACTGCCGAAGTTTGTTGTGTATTGATGCGTTGTTGCCAGGCTGCCTGTATCAGGTCGTTATCCACCGGCAAATCTGGCCACGCAATTCCGGTTTCCCATGCCAAGGCGGCAGCGGAGCGCCAGGGCGCTCGTCCGGCAGCATCGCCACCGGGCAAATGAAATGAACGCATACTTGCTGTTCGTACCCATTCCCCTGGTCTGCCATATAATGCTTCGCCACCCCACATTGTGCCGTCTTCCCCGTAACCCGTGCCGTCCCAGGTGAATACCAGCCAATTGTCCATGTCAGGGTATTCTCCAGCCAATGCAGAAGCATGGGCGTGATGATGGAATACCGTATCCAGCGTCAAGCCGCTGGTTCGTGCCCAACGGCTACTGGCATAATCGCTATGCGCATCGCATACCACACGGGTCGCTGTAATGTTGTACAGCTTCTGTAAGTCGGCAATCATTTGTTCAAACACGGTCATTGATCGTAGCGAGCCCAGATCGCCGATGTGCGGTGAAATAATCACACGTTGTTTCCATGCCAATGCGACCGTATTTTTATTGTGCCCACCTACCGCCAGTAACGGTGTTTCCAGTTCGAACGGCAAGGCCATTTCCAGCGGGGATGTGCCACGTCCCAGTCGTAATGGTCGTGGTTGGTTTGCGCTCATACGGAAAACCGGGTCGTCGGCGGGGCGCACAATAGGCCTGTCATGATGCAGAAATGCATCGGCCACCCCAGATAATCTTGTTTCAATTTCTGTGTTGTCGGTGATGACCGGTTCACCACTGATGTTGGCTGAAGTCGCCACCAACGGTGCCGCAAAATCGGCGAGCAGCAAATGGTGCAGCGGGCTATAAGGCAACATTGCGCCAATCTCCGTCAGCCCTGGCGCCACTTGCGCGGAAAGCGGGCTGTCGGTGCGTTGTTTGAGCAACAGGACAGGTCGTTGTGGACCGGATAAAAAATCTGCTTCGTGCTCGGTCAGTACTGCAACACGCCGCACGCTCGCCAGATCGGGAAACATCACTGCCAGAGGTTTGTGCGGGCGCATTTTGCGAGCGCGCAACCGCATCACTGCAAGGTCTGAATTGGCATCACACAACAGATGATATCCTCCGACACCCTTCAACGCCACAATCTGACCGGCGCGCAATGCCTCGATGGTCGCTGCCAGGGCGCTTTCACCTGTCAACATCAGTTTGTCGTGTTTGAACAGCAGCTGCGGTCCACATTGGGGGCAGGCCAGCGGTTCGGCATGGAATCGCCGATCCAGCGGATTTTCGTACTCAGCGCGACAAGTGGCGCATAACGTAAAATGACGCATACTGGTCGCGGCACGATCATAAGGCAAGTATTCAATCAATGTGTAACGGGGGCCGCACTGCGTGCAATTGATAAATGGGTAACGGTAACGGGGATCTTGCGCGTTGAACAACTCGGCCAGACATGCATCGCAAGTAAAGTAATCCGGTGGCACATGAATATCCGGTTGCGCAGTACTGGCGCTGGAGCGGATGACGAAACCACTGATACCGGTGACCGGTACGGGTATTTGTTCAAGAACATGAGGTTGTGACAGCGGGGGCGCTTCGTTCAGCAAGGCCGTGGCAAAAGCAGCCAAACGCTGCGCTGTGCCTTCGATATGAATCTCTACCTGACCCAGTTTGTTTTGTACCCAGCCATTTAACCCGAAGTGCTGCGCCAACCGGTATACAAAGGGACGAAAACCCACGCCTTGCACCCGGCCGGATACCACGAAATGCGTTGCCAACAGCGGATTCAAGCGACTTTCGCCTCACGAATGCCGCTTGCCCACCAAATCCTGCAGGCCCCCTCATCGGATACCATACACGGTCCGACGGGTGCACGCGGAGTGCAGGCTTTGCCATACAGGCGGCACTGATCGGGATAGATTTTGCCCAGAACAACCTGAGCACAATCACAACCAGGCGGCATTTCACCGGCGCGTTTGCGTGTGGGGTCGTTGTAAGTGGGGAAGCGCAGCCTGGCATCATGCGCTGCCAGTGCTGGTTGAATGCCGAAGCCGGAAGCTGGAATGACGCCCACCCCACGCCAGTTGGCGTCGATGATATTCATTACTTGCGCCAGTTGGCGGCGGGCGCCGGCATTACCGGCAGGGCGCACCAGTTCCGGATAGCAATTGTCGAGAAAAGGTCGGTCAGCCAGCAATTGCCGCAAGACCGAATAGGTCGCCGCGAGCAGCGATTGTGGCGTAAACCCGGCTACCGCAGCAGGTAAACCATGTTGGGCAGGGACGAAATTCCATTCGTCCGCACCCATGATTGTGGCAACATGTCCGGGCGCAATGAGTGCATCGAACCCCGGTTTTCCTGCTTCCAGCAACATGGCGACGGCGGGCCAGGTCAGTCGCCCGGACAACAGAACGGACAAGTTTTGTGGTATGCCTGCTGCCAGCATTGCCGCCACGGGTGCGGTGGTGGTCTCAAAACCGGCAGCAAAAAACACCACGGGAACATCCGGGTTGTCATGGGCGATTTGTACTGCTTCGGTCGGGCTGGCAACCGGGCGAATATCTGCGCCTGCAGCACGCGCTGCATCCAGTGAGCGCGGCTCGTTTTTGGGTACGTTGACAGGCACACGCAACATGTCGCCGAACGCCACCAAGATAATTTTTTCGTTTAACGACAGTTGGATAGCCTGATAGACATCTTCTTCGGGACAGACGCATACCGGGCAGCCAGGGCCAGGGATCAGCTCGATGTTGCTCGGCAGAGCGCTACGCAAGCCAGCCATTGTGATGGAGCGTTCGTGACCGCCGCATACATTCATGATTTTAACGCGGAGCGGCAGTTCCAGCGCATGAATTTTTTGCAACCAGTAAGCTGCGTCGTATTTCATGATTAAACCTCGGCCTGTATATTCACGTCGATGTCATTGGGCTGCATGTGGGGTTTGGCTGTTGCTCCGTCCTGCACGCGAGCGCGTTGTGCAGCAAGTTCATGGCGCAACCAGTCAAACCAGGCCGTCATGCCTTGCCCTTTACGCGCTGAAAGCGATAACAGCGGCGCAGTACTTGCCAATTGGCGCAAATAATGTTCGGCTTGCGTCGGGTCAAAATCATCCAGCGCCGGTAGCAAATCTGTCTTGCTTAACACCACTGCATCGGCGGCACGAAACATCACCGGGTATTTGGCAGGTTTGTCGTCACCTTCTGTCACGGATAACAATATCACATTGCGGTGTTGTCCCAGGTCGAAACTCGCCGGGCATACCAGATTGCCGACATTTTCAATAAACAGGATGTCTACTCCGGATAGATCCAGGTGATGCAAAGCCTCATGCACCATGTGCGCATCAAGATGGCATGCGCTACCCGTCGTAATTTGATAGGCGGGTACGCCGCGAGCGCGAATACGTGCGGCATCGTTTTCGGTTTCCAGATCCCCTTCAATCACGGCCAAACGGAATTCATGTTTGAGCGCGTCGATGCTTGCCTCCAGCAAAGCTGTCTTGCCTGAGCCGGGAGAGGACATCAGATTGATGGCAAGGATCTCGCGCACGTCAAAATGTGCGCGATTGTGTGCAGCTTGATCGTCATTATGCGCCAACAGTTTCTTTAATACGGAAACGGCACTGCTGCCATTTTGGATGGGTTTATACGCCAGATGTTTGTTGCCTGGTGTGACATTGCAGCCACAGCTATCGCACATGAGAAATCCTTTTTATGGCATTAATTCCAGATTCGTCAGCAGCAGTTCGTCGCCGCTGATCAATCGGGTGTGATAATCTCCACATACTCCGCACAGCAAACG
>JAJYGL010000190.1 GCA_021790625.1 Pseudomonadota bacterium
CTCCCTGCCAGTTACTATCACAAAACATCTTCCGGTCACCTGGTGGATGATGAACATTTTGGCGCACCAAAACTGCATAGTTACACCACAGACAGGAATGAATTCTTGAAACAAGAAAGAGATCTGTCCACAAAAGTCCGTTTATACAACAACCAATATAAGCAATCCAACTTGCATTAACCCGGCCTTTGCATAAATTTGCGGTATTTATTATGTGGTAGTTAAAAAATTTCAATAAATACGTACCGTTGTATCGTGTGACATTGTGATTTTCAAGAAATTCGGCAATGCGTCGTTTCGGCGTTTTTCAGGGTAACCTTTGCCTCTTCACCTAAATTGAATTACAACGTAACTCAATCGAGCAAGGAGGAAACGACCCTGGCAGCAAACCATCTCGTACAAACGCGCATCGACGGTGCGATCAAGGAAGAAGCGGCCGCAGTGCTGGCCGCTATGGGTCTTACCGTATCTGACGCAGCGCGACTACTGCTAAGGAACCGCTGATCTAATAGCGAATTCCGCGCGCCCAAACTGGTTGCTTATTTTTTAAGCAGAAAAACTATCCAATAATACACAAAATTCGCAAATTCAACGCATTTTGACCTGATTTCCGGCCATTCCACCCCAAATTGGAACATTATGGACGGATTTTGCCCGTCAAATGACCATCAGCCGCCTCCTTAGTTAAAGAAGGCTTTGACTTTTTCCATGAAGGATTTTGCCTTTGGGTTGTGGCGCGCGCTGTCGGTTTGGTTGATGCTTTCCAGTTCTCGTAGCAGTTCTTTTTGGCGTTCGGTCAGGCTGACCGGGGTTTCAATCATGATATGGCAGTGCAGGTCGCCAGGTGCTTGGGCACGGATACCATGAATTCCTTTGCCGCGCAGGCGGAATACTTTACCGGTTTGCGTTTCTGCGGGAATTTTGATGCTGGCATGACCATCGAGTGTCGGAATGACGATTTCGCCGCCGAGCGCTGCCGTGGTGAAGCTGATGGGCATTTCGCAGTGCAGGTCGTTGTGGTCGCGCTGGAAGACAGGATGGGGTTTGAGATGAATCACGACATACAGGTCACCTTTCGGGCCATGGTTGACACCCATTTCTCCTTCGCCGGACAGTCGGATGCGGTCGCCATTGTCTACGCCAGCCGGAATGTGGACGGACAGGGTTTTGTGACGTTTGACACGCCCGGAGCCATGGCATTCGCTGCAGGGCGAAGGAATGATCTTGCCGCTGCCATGGCATTTCGGACAGGCTTGCTGAATCGAGAAAAAACCTTGTTGCATGCGAACCTGACCATGCCCGCCACAGGTGGGGCAGGTGGTAGCGCTGGTGCCGGGGCGTGCGCCGGTGCCGTGGCAGGTATCGCATTCTTCTTGTGTGGGGACGCGGATACGGGTTTCTGTCCCTCGTGCGGCTTCTTCCAGCGTGATTTCCAGGTTGTATTGCAGATCGGCACCACGATTACTGGCGCGTCCCCCGCGCGCGCCTGCGCTAGCGCCGAAAATGTCGCCGAAAATGTCGCCGAATGCGTCGGCAAATGGATTGCCACCCATGCCGCCCATGCCGGCACCTTGATCGATACCAGCATGACCGTATTGATCGTAAGCAGCACGTTTCTGGCTGTTTGACAGGGTTTCGTAGGCTTCTTTGACCTCTTTGAACTGTTCTTCTGCTTTGGGGTTGTCCGGATTGCGGTCTGGATGGTATTTCATCGCCAGGCGACGATAAGCCTTCTTTAAATCATCATCACTGGCATCGCGGTTGATACCCAAAACTTCGTAATAGTCACGTTTAGCCATATCTGTTATATCCGAAAAGTTGAACAGGTGGCTGGACGTTGCACATCCAGCCACCTGGGTTCCAATTTTGGGCGGTGTTGTCTGCCCGTTGATTGAAGTTATTTCTTGTCTTTGACTTCCTCAAACTCAGCATCGACCACGTCATCGTCTTTCGCATGACTATGGGCAGCGCTATCGGTACCTTGTGCCGAGGCGGCAGCCTGCATGTGTTCTCCCAGTTTCATGGCGGCTTCGCTCAATGCCTGTGCCTTGGCTTCGATGTCTGCCTTGTTGTTGCCTTTGACGGCGGCTTCTGCAGCGGCAATGGCGGCTTCGATGCGCGATTTTTCATCGGCAGGAACCTTGTCACCGTATTCTGCCAGCGATTTTTTCGCGGTGTGGATCAGGTTATCGCACTGATTGCGGGTTTCAACCAGTTCACGCGCCTGGCGGTCTTCTTCGGCATGGGCTTCCGCATCTTTGACCATGTTCTGGATTTCGGCTTCGGAAAGCCCAGAGCTGGCCTGAATGCGAATCTTGTTTTCTTTGCCGGTGGCCTTGTCGCGTGCCGAAACGTGCAGGATGCCATTGGCGTCGATGTCGAAAGTGACTTCGATTTGTGGCATGCCGCGCGGAGCAGGCGGAATGTCTGACAAGTTGAACTGCCCGAGGCTCTTGTTGCCGGCAGCCATTTCACGCTCGCCTTGCAGCACGTGGATGGTGACAGCGTTCTGGTTGTCTTCAGCAGTCGAGAAAACCTGACTGGCTTTGGTCGGGATGGTGGTGTTCTTCTGGATGAGCTTGGTCATCACGCCGCCCATGGTTTCGATACCCAACGACAGCGGAGTCACGTCCAGCAACAACACATCCTTGACTTCACCTTGCAGAACACCCCCTTGAATCGAGGCACCAACAGCAACAGCTTCATCGGGGTTGACGTCGCGGCGAGGTTCCTTGCCGAAAAATTCCTTAACCTTTTCCTGTACTTTTGGCATGCGGGTCATGCCGCCGACCAGAATCACGTCGCCGATGTCGCCAATCGAAACGCCGGCATCCTTGATCGCCAATTTGCATGGTGCAATGGTGCGTTCAATCAGGTCTTCCACCAGGCTTTCAAATTTGGCACGGGTGATCTTTACCGCCAGGTGTTTGGGGCCGGAGGCATCTGCTGTGATGTAGGGCAGGTTGACTTCGGTCTGCTGCGCTGACGATAGTTCGATTTTGGCTTTTTCGGCTGCCTCTTTCAGGCGTTGCAATGCCAGCATGTCATTGCGCAGGTCGATACCCTGTTCTTTTTTGAATTCGTCGGCCAGAAAGTCGATGATGCGTTGGTCAAAATCTTCGCCACCCAGGAAGGTGTCACCATTGGTGGACAACACTTCGAACTGGTGCTCGCCTTCGATTTCTGCGATGTCGATGATGGAAATGTCGAACGTGCCGCCACCCAGGTCATAAACGGCAATTTTGCGGTCGCCTTCTTTTTTGTCCATACCAAATGCCAGTGCGGCTGCAGTTGGTTCGTTGATAATGCGTTTGACTTCCAGTCCGGCGATGCGACCGGCATCTTTGGTGGCTTGGCGCTGGCTATCGTTGAAATAGGCAGGCACGGTGATGACGGCTTCCGTCACAGGTTCGCCAAGATAATCTTCGGCGGTTTTTTTCATTTTGATGAGCACCTGTGCCGACACTTCCGGTGGCGACATTCTTTTGTTGCGTACTTCTACCCAAGCGTCGCCGTTGTCGGCCTTGACGATTTTGTACGGCATCAGATTGATGTCTTTTTGCACTTCTTTTTCTTCAAAGCGACGACCAATCAGGCGTTTGACGGCGAACAGAGTGTTTTTCGGGTTGGTGACAGCCTGCCGTTTGGCGGCAGCGCCAACCAGAATTTCACCGTCTTCGGCGTATGCGACGATGGAAGGGGTGGTGCGGGCGCCTTCGGCATTTTCAATCACTTTGGCGCTGCCATTTTCCATGATGGATACGCAAGAATTGGTGGTGCCTAGGTCGATGCCAATGATTTTTCCCATGTTTCATCCTTTATCATAAATTCGGTTGTCAG
>JAJYGL010000117.1 GCA_021790625.1 Pseudomonadota bacterium
TAAGTATCCATATCGATGTATTCGTGCACCCGTGCACGGCGCTCGCCCTCGACCAGCACTTTGACTGTGCCATCCGGTAGTTTCAGCAACTGCAACACAGTCGCCACTGTACCGACCTTGAACATATCCTCGGGCAAGGGTTCGTCTTCCGAAGCGGTTTTTTGTGCTGCCAACAAAATACTCTTGCCCGCTTCCATCGCCACTTCCAGTGCACGGGTAGATTTGGTTCGCCCCACAAACAACGGAATGACCATATGTGGAAACACCACCACATCGCGCAACGGCAACAGGGGCAAGGTCAATGATTCAGTATGGTGAACAGGGGTATTCATGGGACTTTTTCCTCAAAAATGCCGTTATCATGACGGTACATGCTGCATATACAGGCGAATCAGCATATTTCAAGAGGACACGCGCTACAATCAGGGGCGAATCACGCCACAGGCAAACAATTCACCACCTGCAGCAATGATTCTGGCACCAGTCCTGCCAAGGCACCCCGACAAAACAAATAAAGCTCACTGATAGAACGCGCACCAGCACGTTCAGGATGCCACTTTCTCCTGATCGGCGTAAATCAGCAACGGTTTGCTCTCGCCCAACACGCTGCCTTCATCCACGACCACTTTACTGACATCTTTCATCGATGGCAACTCAAACATGATATCCAGCAAAGCGTGTTCAATGATCGAACGTAAACCGCGCGCGCCCGTTTTACGCGCCAGTGCGCGACTGGCAATCGCTTTGAGCGCTTCCGGACGAAATTCCAGCTCGACCCCTTCCATCTCGAACAGGCGGCCGTACTGTTTACTGAGCGCATTTTTTGGTTGCGTCAGAATGGTGACCAACGCCTCTTCATCGAGTTCTTCCAGTGTTGCAATCACCGGCAAGCGACCAATCAATTCCGGAATCAAACCAAATTTGATCAAATCTTCCGGCTCGACTTCCTGCAACAAAGTCGACACATCCTTGCTGTTGTCCTTGCTGCGCACTTCCGCACCAAAACCGATACCACCCTTGGTGGTACGATTCTGGATGACACGTTCCAGGCCGGCAAACGCGCCGCCACAAATGAACAGGATATTGGTCGTATCGACCTGCACGAATTCCTGATTGGGGTGCTTACGCCCACCTTGCGGCGGAATGGAAGCGGTTGTTCCTTCAATCAGCTTGAGCAATGCCTGTTGCACACCCTCGCCCGACACATCGCGGGTGATGGAAGGGTTCTCCGACTTGCGCGAAATCTTGTCAATTTCGTCGATGTACACAATCCCATTCTTGGCTTTTTCAACATCATAATCGCATTTCTGCAACAGCTTCTGAATGATATTTTCAACGTCTTCCCCCACGTAACCAGCTTCGGTCAACGTGGTGGCATCCGCCATCACGAACGGTACGTCGAGCAAACGCGCCAGTGTTTGCGCCAGCAAGGTTTTACCGGAGCCCGTCGGACCAACCAACAGGATATTGCTCTTGGCCAACTCAACATCAGATTTACCACCAGATTTTCCACTACCATGGCGCAAGCGTTTGTAATGGTTATACACTGCCACAGCCAAAATACGCTTGGCTTTATCCTGATCGATGACATAATCATCCAGAATCTGGCAAATCTGTGCCGGTGTCGGCAATGATGATTTATCCAGACTGCCAACCTTGTCCTGCTGAATTTCATCGCGGATGATATCAGTGCACAAATCAACACATTCATCACAAATGAATACCGATGGTCCAGCAATCAACTTACGTACTTCATGCTGGCTCTTACCGCAAAATGAACAATGGAGCAATTTTTCACCACCGATTTTTTCAGACATCGCCTCATGCTCCTGTAGTTTGCCAAAAGTAATCTGTCAAAAACACCGTTACTTCGCAATTTCCTCGCGACGGGTTAAAACCTTGTCGACCAACCCATAAGCAACGGCCTCTTCAGCCCCCATGAAATTGTCACGATCGGTGTCTTTTTCAAGTGTTTCCAGACTCTGCCCTGTGTGTTCGGCCATAATACCGTTCAAACGTTCACGCAAATACAAAATTTCTTTGGCGTGAATGGCAATGTCAGACGCTTGCCCCTGAAAACCGCCCAGCGGCTGATGAATCATGACACGGGAATTCGGCAGCACAAAGCGCTTGCCTTTGGCCCCGGCCGTCAGCAAAAAAGCGCCCATGCTGGCTGCTTGTCCCATGCACAAGGTACTGACATCCGGTTTGATAAACTGCATGGTGTCATAAATAGACATCCCGGCCGAAACTGATCCGCCCGGCGAATTGATATACAGATGAATGTCCTTGTCGGGATTTTCCGATTCCAGAAACAATAACTGCGCCACCACCAGATTAGCCGATTGCTCTTCGACCACACCCACCAGAAACACGATGCGCTCCTTGAGCAGACGCGAATAAATGTCGTATGCGCGTTCGCCGCGCCCACTTTGTTCCACCACCATGGGCACCAACCCCAATCCTTGTGGTTCCCGGTTCATGTCCCAATTCATGCCTGTTCCTTTTCCATCAATGTGGCAAACGTCATGGGTTCATCCCTGACCTTGACCTGATCGAGCACCCATTCCACGACCTGATTTTCCAATGCCTGCGCACGAATCTCCTGCATGCGCTCCGGCGATTGGCGATACCAGGCCACCACGTTCTCCGGTTCTTCATAACTTTGCGCCAGTGCGTCGATAATCGAAGCCATCTGGTCGGCAGATGCCGTCAATTGTTGCGCCTGTATGACATGCGACACAATCAACCCCAGCATCACCCGCTGTTTTGCCTGATTTTCAAACAAACCTAGCGACAAACCACTACCAGCAATATCCATACCACGCGCCCGCATATCCTGCTCAGCCTTGGCCAGTAACTGGCGAGATTCCTCCTGCACCAACGCTTTTGGCGGCTCAAAAGGCGTGACCGCCATCAATGCCTGCCATATCTGCTGACGCACGCGCGCCTGCACCCGATTGGCCGCCTCACGCTGCAAATTGGACAGAATCTCGGCACGCATGACCGCAACATCACCGTCAGCAATCCCCAGGCTCATGGCAAATTCTGCATCAATGGCCGGCAATACCGCTTCTGTCACAGTCTGCACCACAATATCGAACTGCGCCGTCTTGCCAGCCAGATGATTGGCCTGATAATCCGCCGGAAAACTGACCATCACCTGACGCGTCTCACCGGCACTCGCGCCCAACAAACCTTGTTCAAACTCCGGCAACGTTCTACCGGCACCAATCTCCAATAAAAATCCTTTTGCCTCACCG
Organism: Pseudomonadota bacterium; assembly: GCA_021790625.1. GTDB lineage: Bacteria > Pseudomonadota > Gammaproteobacteria > Burkholderiales > Sulfuriferulaceae > Sulfuriferula. The sequence continues at coordinate 3,264 of JAJYGL010000117.1, forward strand.
CCGTCAAACGGTGCGCCATCGATGGTGCCGACAAAATCTACCGTCAACCGATCACCCATCTGCGCGGCACGCGTCACATTCTGCCAACTGGCGCGCTGCTTGCTCAACACCGTCAGGGTATTATCCACTTCGGTCTCGCCCACTTCCACCACCGGACGCACGATTTCCTGCCCGCTCAAATCACCAAGAACGATATCCGGATACACTTCAAATACCGCATAACATTCGAACGTACCTTCATTCGACACTTCGGGTTTTGGTTCGATACGCGGGTATCCCGCCACGCGCAAGCCGTGCACATTCACCACATCGGCAAACGCCTCGCCAATGGCGCGCTCCAGCACTTCCTGACGCACTTCGGCGCCATGCTGACGCACGACGATATCCATCGGCACCTTACCTGGCCGGAAACCGGCTACCCGTGTGCTGCGGGCAATCTGTTTCAATTGCCGGGCAACCTTGGCCTCTACCTCGGCCAAACCAACCATCAAGCCGACACGACGCTCCAACGCGTCCAATTGTTCAATTTCCGTATGTTGCATGGCAAATCCCTATCTTACCTGTCTGTATGAAGC
>JAJYGL010000093.1:0-4334 GCA_021790625.1 Pseudomonadota bacterium
CGGATAACTGCATCATTTTACAGCATGATGCAAAATTTCTGCCTGTTTCTGTTGCGATATTTTCCAAAAAACAATCATTCGCATTTGCAATGCAAATAATATTGAAATATAATGATATTCTAATATTACAGAATATCAAATAAATTAATCAGATACGCGCTATTGTGGTATTAATAAGGCAAGTAAAATGTTGTACGAAAAAGATTGCAATACTGACGACAGCTTCGGCATAATCCTGAAACATGACACATTCGGAGCAAATGAACGCCATGATCGACGCTCATGAAATTCGCCATTTCATTCAACACCGTACCCGAAGAAAAACACGTCCCGCCCTCGCATTGGCGTTGGCGTTGGCGTTGACGTTGACAGTCACGCAGCAAGCGCATGCAGAAACCCTGAATTTCAGTCAGTGCATACAGATCGCGCTCAAACAAAATCCGGACATGATGGAATCTCAAGCCCGTGTTCATGAAGCCGAAGCCGGCCTGAAGCAGGCCACGGGCAGTCGCGTACCAAAACTGACCGCCTCGATTAACGCCGTTGGCACCAACGATGCCTTGACTGCCTTTGGTTTGAAGCTGTCTGAGCGACAGGCCAATTTCAATGATTTTGGTGCCGGACAGTTCAACCCGTCCAACCCGAATGTTTTGTCTGTACAACCCAACAACCTCAATTATCCGGGTTTTGTGCACAACATAGACACCCGTCTGGAAATCGACGCGCCAATATATACTGGTGGCATGATCGATGGCGGCATCAAACAGGCACACGCCTATGTCGCTGCGGCGCAGCGTGGTGACCGTTCGGCACGCCAGCATCTGATTTTTAATGTGTTACAAGCCTATGAAGGCGTTCATGCGGCGCGGGCTTTCGTGCAGGTCGCAAAGCAAGCGGAAACCGCCGCACAATCGCAACTCACCATGATGACCAACATGAAAAAAGGTGGTGCCATCGTCAAAAGTGACCTTTTGCTGGCACAGGTTCAATTGCAAGATATACAGATTCAGCGCGCGCAGGCAGAAAATGCGCTGCAATCGGCACTGGATGAATTGCATGTCCTGCTAGGCATCCCGCTCGATCAAGCGCTGGACGTCGGTGAAGAAGTAAATATCCCGGCCGACCATACTGCGCTCGCCGTATTGCGCCAACAAGCCATCGACCACAACCCTGGCATACAGGCACTACGTCAACAGGTTGAAGCAGAATCCGCCAATGTCGATATCGCTCGTGCCGGCGAAAAACCGCAAATCGGTCTGATGCTGCGTGAAGACTGGAATGATGCCCAAGTGGGTTTTGGTGCCAATTCCTATACCATCGGCGGCACTATCTCCTGGACTGCCTTTGATGGCGGTGTGACGCACGGGAAAATCGACCAGGCGCAGGCGGGCCGCAATCAAGTCGTGGCACGACTTTCCCAAGCGCAAGCCAATATCGCCTATCAGATCGGTGTCGCGCAGCGTAAAGCCACCGAGGCTGAACAACGTCTGGCCGAGCGTCAGCTTGCCTTGTCGCAAATGGAAGAGGCAACCCGTCTGGTCAATAAACGCTATGCCAGCGGTGTGGCTACCATCACCGAAGAATTGGACGCCGAAGCACAACTCGACAAAGCCCGTGCTGACGTAGTCAGTGCCCATTATGATCTGATCATCCGGCGCGCCAGCCTGGAACTGGCGCTGGGTCAACTGGACACCGGTTCATTTTGAATTTCATCTGGAGCATACCGTGACAGCATTCGTGACAACATTCCAACTTCGCACCTCTGTTCTGGCGCTCAGCATTTTGTTGGGTGCCTGTAGTCACCCGACCAAGCCGACCAGCCAAACGTCGGCCGGCGCCAATATCGCCTGTACCCTGATGACAGTCAGGTCTGGCTCGCTGCCCGTGACCGACGACTACCCCGGTACTGTCGTCGCCGAACAACAAATTCAGATTGCCTCTCGCATCATGGGCTATGTACGACAAATCAATGTGGAATCCGGTCAACCCGTCAAACAAGGTGAACTGCTCATCACGGTTGACCCGACCGATATTCAAGGACAAGTCAGCATGTCAAAAGCGACATTGGCACAAGCCGAGGCCACACTGGCCGATGCCAAGTCGGATTACGACCGTTTTGGCGAACTCTACCGCGAGGAAGCCATCCCCAAAACACAATGGGATAAAATACGCCTGCAATACACTGTCGCCCAGCAACAAGCCAACGCCGCCCGTGCCGGGCACGCCACAGCCAGCGCACAACTGCGCTACGCAGAAATCCGCGCACCGTTCTCGGGTGTCATCAGTCAACGCATGACCAGCATTGGCGCACTGGCAGCACCTGGGCAACCTCTGCTCGCGCTGACCAACCCGCAAAAACTCGACGTGGAAGCCCAAGTATCCGAAGCCACTTACCAGCACTTGCATCGCAACGATCGCGTCAATTTGCGCATCGATCAACGCAGTCTGACTGGCAGCATTATCCGCTTGGTGCCCAGTGCCGATCCGGTCAGTCATACCCATCTGGTCAAGATTTCGTTACCCGACAATATGTCGCTACAAAGCGGCCAATTTGTCGATATCCAGTTTGTCACCGGTTCCCGACAAGGTCTGCGTATTCCAAATGGCGCCATCATCGAACGCGCCGGTATCACAGGTGTGTTCGTCGTCGACGGGCAACACATTGCCCATTACCGCATGGTAAGAACGGGTGCAATAGTGGGTAATGAAACCGAAATCGAATCCGGCCTTTCCGGCAACGAGCAAATCGTTGTCCAGCCATCGGCCGACCTGCAATCGGGTGACCATGTCACGGGAGCCGGCAATGTCTGAGCACAGCCCTGCCGCTCGTCAGAACATCGCCGGAAAACTTGCCGCACTGTTCCTGGAATCCAAAATTACCGCCATGATCATGCTGGCAATCAGTCTTGCCGGCATCATGGCGCTGCTCATCACCCCGCGGGAATACAATCCGCAGATTGTCGTGCCCGCCGCCAACATCATCGTCGCCAAACCCGGCGCCTCCGCGCAGGAAATCGATAATCTGGTGGTCAAACCATTGGAAGCCATCATGAACGCGCAATCCGGCGTGAAGCATACCTTTGGCTATGCTGTACCGGATTATGGCGTGGTGACCGTACAGTTTGATGTCGGACAGGATCAGGAACGCAGCCTGGTCAAACTGTACAACCAGCTCATGCAAAACCTCGACCGCATGCCGCCCGGCACCAAGCAACCGATTGTCAAACCCATTAATGTCGACGACGTTCCCATCATGACCTTGACGTTGAGCTCACCCGCGCTGACGCAAGATCAACTACGGTTGGTGGCCGAACACGTACTGGAACAACTGCGCAACGTGCCCGGCGTCTCATTTACCCAACTCACGGGCGGTGCCACCCATGCCATCAACGTCTGGATCGACCCCGCCCGGTTGAGCGCATCCGGCATCAGCCTGGAACAAGTCGACCAGCAGCTGCGCGGCGCCAATGTATCGCTGCCCATCGGCACACTGGTCAACAACAACCTGAGCCATCCGGTGCGGCTGACCGGTTTTCTGGGCAACGCGCAAAGTGTGGGCAACATCATCATCGGTGTGCCAAATGGCAAACCCGTCTACTTGAAAAATGTCGCCCGCATTGAAGAAGGCGCCACGGAAACCGACGACCAAAGCCACTTTTCCTTTGGCTCTGCCCAGACACACCCAGCTTTTCAGGGAGATTCGCCCGCGGTCACCATTGCCCTCGCCAAAAAATCCGGTACCAATGCGGTCGTGGTTGCACATGCTATTCTGGACAAACTCGCCGTACTCGAACGTGACGCCATCCCGCAAGGCGTCACCGTCACCGTCACCCGCGACGATGGCGCCAAAGCCAATGATGCGGTCAACACGCTAATGGAACATTTGGGCATCGCCGTCGGTTCGGTGATTGTCATTCTGGTGTTTTTTCTGGGCTGGCGTGAAGCCGGCATCGTAACCCTCACCGTGCCGCTCATCCTGTTCGTGGTACTGACCGCCGGCCTCATCGCAGGACAAACCATCAACCGCATCACTCTGTTTGCTCTCATCCTGTCCTTGGGACTGCTCGTCGACGCCGCCATTGTCATCATCGAAAACATTCACCGCCACATACACCATGGCGATTGCAGCGATTTCAACCAAATGCTGATCACCGCCACCAACGAAATTGGTAATCCGACCAACGTTGCCACCATTGCTGTCATCCTGGCCTTCATCCCCATGGCGTTTGTCACCGGCATGATGGGGCCGTTCATGAAGCCCATCCCGTTCAATGTCCCCGTCGCCATGATTGCGTCATTACTCATTGGCTACATCGTCGTGCCATGGTCAGCCA
>JAJYGL010000093.1:4853-8143 GCA_021790625.1 Pseudomonadota bacterium
TTTCCTCGCATCAGATTGTCCGTGCGCTCAATCTGGCGCTGAACCCGCTGAGGTCCCAATTTCCCGACACCCACATCAAGCTGTACGAAACCCCACCCGGCCCACCGGTACAGGCGCAAATCCTGGCGGAACTCTATGGCCCGGATTACCACCGATTGCGCGAAGCCGCGAAAGCCGTGGATCAGGACTTCAATCAAATTTATGGCATCATCAATACCGACGATTCCGTGACCGGCACGGTGGATAGCTACGACATCCATATCGATCGGGAAAAAGCAGCCCTCGCTGGTGTTGCGATAGGACAGGTCGCCAAACTGCTGCACGACTATGTATCCGGATTCCACGCCGGCACGTTGCATATCGGCAGCAGCCTGGAACCCATTGACCTGAATGTACGCTTGCCCAAGAGCTTGCGCCAGACACCACAACAACTCCTGTCCATCCATGTCACCAACGCCATGGGACAACAGCTCCCGCTGTCTGCCATTGCCACCATTGCCAATGCCACGCAGGACAAACCCATTTACGACCGCGACCAGCATCCCGTGGTCATGGTCGGCGGTGAACTGCTGGCGTCAAGCCCGGTATACGCTGTGCTGTCTCTGGACAAAATGCTGGACGGCAAACTGCTGGACAATGGTGTTCGTTTCAAAACCGGCAATCTTGGCTTCACTGAAACCCAACCGGACGACATCGTTCACTACCACCTGCTCTGGGGCGGTGAAATGCGCCTGACACTGGACGTGTTTCGTGATCTGGGCTCGGCCTTCATCGTGGCGCTGGTGTTCATTTACCTGATGCTGGTCGGGTATTACAAATCGTTCATGATGCCGCTGATTGTCATGGGTGCCATTCCCTTGACCTTAGTCGGCGTATTCCCCGGTCACTGGTTGACCCATCAGGCATTCACTGCCACATCGATGATCGGTGTCATCGCCCTGGCCGGCGTCGTGGTGCGAAACTCGCTGCTACTCATTGATTTTATTATAGATTATCGCGCACGAGGGTATGCATTAGAGCAAGCAGTCATCGAAGCTGGCGCAGTACGCTTTCGACCCATCATGCTAACCGCGCTGGCCATCATCCTGGGCTCGGCCATCATGATTACCGACCCGGTATTCGGCGGTCTTGCCGTATCATTGATTTTTGGTACGTTTGCCTCAACGGTACTAACCCTGGTCGTCATCCCACTGCTGTATTTTCTATGGGAACGTCGTCTCGCCCTGCTTGCCTCCACTTCTACACTTGCTTCCAAAGGATAAAACATGACTATTGAACGCATTGTACGTATCATCGCTGGCGGATTTATTATGCTATCATTACTGCTCGCGCAGCTTGACGGCACCATCAACCTGTCTCACCCAAGCTGGTTGTGGTTTACGCTATTTGTTGGCTTCAACCTGTTTCAAAGTGGCTGGACACGGTTCTGCCCATTGGACAGCATCCTGAAAAAATTTGGCGTACAATCGGGCTGCGGGTTGTAATCAACCACCACATCAATCACTACTGCACAGCGGAGAACTGCCTTGGCATTCGTACATCAAAACTTCTGGCTCATCATGATCGTGCTTACCTCCGGCATCATGCTTGCCTTTCCGAACCTGTTCAGCGGCATGGCAGGTATTGCCGCTGTCGATATTTCGCAAGCCATCCAGATGATTAACCACGATGATGCGCTCGTGCTGGATGTACGTGAGCACAATGAATTCAACGCTGGGCATATCGCCGGCTCGCGCCACATTCCGCTTGGTCAACTCAAGGACAACCTGCATCTGCTGGAAAAATTCAAGGAACGACCCATCGTGGTGAATTGCCGTTCCGGCAACCGTTCGGCAGCGGCATGCGGCATACTGAAAAAAGCCGGGTTTTCCCGTGTTTACAACCTGAGTGGCGGTATCGTTGCCTGGCAACGGCAACAAATGCCGACCACCACCAAATCCTGAACGCTCGCGAAGAAGAAAATATGTCAACTGTCGTCATGTACTGCACCGCCATCTGCCCTTACTGTGTACGTGCTGAACGTCTGTTATTGCAAAAACAGGTGAGCGTGCAAAAAATTCGTGTTGATCTCGAACCGGAACAACTTGAGATAATGATGCAACGTAGCGGTCGGCGCACGGTACCACAAATTTTCATCGACGAAACCCATGTTGGCGGCTGTGACGACCTTTACGCGCTGGAACAACGTGGCGAGCTGGATGCTTTACTAGAAGACCACTGATTCATCCCTCTATGAGCCGCGTTGCGGGTCAGTTCAGAAAGATCGCGACGCGTACGGCGCAGGTCGCGTAGCCGGGACTTTGACACTAAACCATACAGACAAGCGAGCGCCCGGTTTGACCGCAGCCGCCTTGTTGGTAACAAGCAAAATAGCTGGTGGGACGGGGCTTGATTTTTGGCAATAAAACCCCCATACACGCCCTGTAACTGCTGCGGTAACTGCCGTATTATCTAGCATGGAGATATTATAATGACCGAGCTCGTCTGCCCGCATTGCTTCGCCATCAATCGCGTCCCCGAAAATCGACTCGTCGATCAACCCAAATGCGGCAAATGCGGCACCCATCTGTTGCCAGACACACCCACCGATCTGGATGACAACAGTTTTGATCGTTACATCGGCCGCCATGGTCTGCCGGTGCTGGTCGACTTTTGGGCAGCCTGGTGCGGCCCCTGCAAAATGATGGCGCCAGCCTTCAAACAGGCCGCCCATGCCATGAATCAGCGCGCCAGTTTTGCCAAACTCGACACCGAAGCCGCGCAAACCATTGCCGCGCGTTACCAGATTCGCAGCATTCCTACCATGATACTGTTCCAGCAGGGAAAAGAAGTCGCCCGCATGTCCGGAGCACTCGACGCCGGTGGTATCCAACGCTGGTTACAGCAACATCTCTGAGCGTCAGAACATACGCAACACATACCTTGCAATTGCGCGATCACACCCGTCAGTGGTCACGCAAGTAGTCAAGCGCCTCAGACAAATGGTGCACCCCTGTGGCCTGCAAACCATCGATGCCTTGCTTGGGCATATTCGCCTTTGGCACCAGTGCGTGAGTAAACCCTAATTTAACGGCTTCTTTCAAGCGTTCCTGACCGCGTTGTACCGGCCGGATTTCTCCTGTTAGCCCCACCTCACCAAAAATGACCAGTTTTGCGTCAATCGCACGGTTCTTGAACGATGAGACAATCGCCATCAACAGCGCCAGATCAGCGGCCGGTTCATTGATGCGCACACCACCTACGGCATTAATGAATACATCCTGATCATGACAGGCAATGCCACCATGCCG
>JAJYGL010000093.1:8783-17834 GCA_021790625.1 Pseudomonadota bacterium
GATTCTTCTGCACTGACATACAGCACGCCACAAACTGCCGATAATGCACTTAGCGTTTGTAACAACAATGTCGATTTGCCGATACCCGGATCACCACCAATCAACACCACCGCGCCATTCACCAAACCACCACCCAGCACACGGTCGAGTTCACCAATTCCCGTCATCAATCGAATATCATCAGCCAATACAACTTCCGAGAGCGCCTGCACCGGGCTTGCCTCGGCAAGCCCTCGATGCCTCTTCGCCGCATGATGCGAACTATCCGCCACCACTTCGACCAACGTATTCCATGCCTGACAATGTGGACACTGTCCCTGCCATTTTGGACTGACGCCACCACATTCATGGCAACAATACTGCAATTTACCTTTGCTCATTTACGCACTTTCGGTGTATGCTAATCCGTCGTGTCACAAGACACGTACATCATAAAATTGCTGCCATAATTGCTACCATAATTGCTGTCGTGGTATGGCTACACAAAACTGCACACAAGGAGACAACATGTCAAAACAAATCCGCATTGCCCTGATTGGACTTGGTCGCGTTGGCGAAATTTTTGCCACCCAATTTCTGGAACATATCCAGACCCGACACATCGCGGCAACAATTGTTGCCGTTGCCGACCACAACACACAGTCCGCCGTTGCACTGGGCTTTGCTCACAGCGGTGTCGCCGTATTCGGCGACGGACTGGAAATCGTCAAACTGGGTGATACCGTTGACGTCATTTTCGATCTGAGCGGTAGTCCTGACTTCCGTCAACGGCTACGTACAGCGCTGCGGGATAGTAATAACCAACACACCGTCATTGCACCGACAGTCATGGCCAATCTGTTATGGGCATTTTTTGACGAACCGGAAAACTTGCCGGAAACTCACGCCAACACCGGCTACTAAAAAATCCCTGATTTATTCCACCATGGGTCGCGCATCGCACGCCATCAGGTCGCCGTCGTGACCATGCAGGAATAAATCATTACCCCAAATCAGAAAACCAAGCATTTGACTGAATACTCAATCGAAATGCAAGCCCATCGCCTGCCGAACATCACGCATCGTATCGCGTGCCAGTTCACGAGCTTTTTCGCAGCCATCATCGATCAAATTGCGTATCAATGACGGTGTTTCATGGTAATAGGCGGCACGTTCCTGCATCGGCGCCAACTCCGCCAATACCGCATCAATCACTGGTTGCTTACATTCCAGACAGCCAATCTTCGCTTGCAAACAACCGTCATGCACCCATTGACGCACTGCGTCATCGGAATACACCTGATGCAACGCCCACACCGGACATTTTTCCGGTGTTCCCGCGTCTGTGCGACGTACTCGCGCCGGATCTGTCGGCATGGTACGAATTTTCTTGCTGACATCCTCCGGTGAATCGCGCAACGCAATCGTATTGTGATAAGACTTGGACATTTTTTGTCCATCCAGTCCCGGCAAGCGCGATGCCGCAGTGAGTAATGCCTGCGGTTCGGTCAGAATCATTTTCCCACTGCCTTCGAGATAGCCAAACAAACGCTCACGATCTCCCATCGATAGACTTTGCTGCTCGTTCAACAAGGCACGCGCCGCTTCCAGCGCTTCGTCATCGCCCTGCTCCTGATATCTGGTGCGCAACTCGTCGTATAAACGGGCTTTTTTATTGCCCAGCTTTTTGGCGGCCGCCTCGGCTTTCTGTTCAAAACCTGGCTCGCGCCCATACAAATGATTGAAACGTCTGGCAATTTCACGGGTAAATTCGATATGCGGAACCTGGTCTTCTCCCACAGGAACCAGATTCGCACGATAAATCAGGATATCGGCACTCTGCAACAAGGGGTAACCCAGAAACCCATACGTCGATAAGTCTTTCTCACCCAGTTTTTCCTGCTGATCTTTGTAGGTTGGAATCCGCTCCAACCAACCCAGCGGCGTAAACATCGATAGCAACAGATGTAATTCGGCGTGCTCCGGCACCTGTGATTGCACAAATACCGTAGACAGCGCAGGATCGATTCCAGCCGCCAGCCAGTCCACCACCATCTCCTGAATATGCTCCTGAATCATCTGTGGGCTATCATACAAAGTGGTCAAGGCATGCCAGTCTGCCACAAAGAAAAGACACTCATGCTCATGCTGCAACTGCACCCAATTTTTCAACACCCCATGATAATGACCCAAATGCAATTTCCCGGTCGGACGCATGCCCGACAAAACACGATTCGCATACATAATCAACTGGTAACTGCCTGAATAAGATAAACCATATCGCTGTCCCCAATACCGGCAAATACGCTTGCCAGCATCAACACAACGCCCAAAACCGGACTCAACAATACATTGAGCCAACCCATCATCATCAAAAACAACAAAATATAAAACCCATACGGCTCGATACTGGCGTAGCGCCAGGCATATTGCCCCGGCAACAGGCTTACCGCGATACGTCCACCGTCCAGCGGCGGCAACGGAAAAAGATTCAGTGCCATCAGCACCGCGTTGATGAAGATGCCTGCGGCTCCCATCAATACCAGAGGCTGACCATAACTACCGCCCAGAGCGTTGCCGCCCATTGCCACACCGAGATGAATGACCATAGCCCATATCAAGGCCATGAACAGGTTGGCCGCCGGACCTGCCAGCGCCACCCACAGCATATCCTGCTTCGGATGGCGCAAAGCAGCAAAATTGACTGGAACCGGTTTTGCCCAGCCGAACAAAATAAAGCCGCCACCCAATAACTTGCTCATCAACAAAATGGACAGAGGAACCAGAATCGTTCCCACCGGATCGATGTGTTTCAATGGATTCAACGTCACACGCCCCAGCATCCAGGCACTTTTGTCTCCAAAATAACGCGCCACATACCCATGCGCTGCCTCATGCAGCGTGATGGCGAATATCACCGGGATAACCCAAATGGTTATTTTCTGTATTAGGTTCAGTTCCATTTATTCATTTATTCCAGTCCAAACGGCGCCAATGCGCCACAACCACGTCGCAACAACACCACATCGCCTGCCGTCAAATCCAGCACTGTGGTGGGCTCGAGACCACAAGCACCCGCATCAATAATCAGATCCAGCTGACGCTCCAGCTTGTCACGGATAATCTGCGCATCATTAACAGGTAATTTTTCGCCTGGCAATATCAGGCTCATACCCAACAACGGTTCATTCAATTCGTGCAACAGCGCCAATGTTACCGCATGCGCGGGAATGCGCAAACCAATCGTACTGCGCTTCGGGTGCTGCAAACGGCGCGGCACTTCACGGGTAGCCTCCAGAATAAAGGTATATCCGCCAGGGGTATTCGCCTTTAGCAACCGAAATTGCTGATTATCGATACGCGCGTATTCTCCGATTTCCGTCAAATCACGACACAACAACGTAAAATGATGCCGCTCATCCACTTCACGCAAAGTACGAATACGCACCTGAGCCTCTTTGTTACCCAACTGGCATACCACCGCGTAACTGGAATCAGTCGGCACGGCCAGCACCGCCCCCTGCCGCAGCATATCAACCGCCTGCCGGATGAGCCGAGGTTGCGGGTTGTCGGGATGAACAGTAAAAAACTGTGCCATCAGACAATATTCCAGTCATGCCAGACTGGCAGGCAAGTTCCCGGCAGCGCGGGTAACCGCCCCAATTCACGCCAACTTTCTTCCGGTGAATGAAAATCGGAGCCGCGCGATGCCATCAGATTGAAACGCCGCGCCAACCCGGCAAAGTTGCTACGCTGCTCTGGTGTGTGGTTACTGGTCGCCACCTCAATCGCTTCACCGCCTGCATCACAGAACTCAGTCAACAACGTCCGCATTTTTCCCGCATTCAATGGATAACGCCCCGGATGCGCCAGAACCGCACGTCCGCCACTTGACCGAATCCACCCCACGACATCGCGCAAATCTGCCCATTGATGCGATACATACCCAGGCTTTCCCTTGGTCAGATAACGGTTGAATACTGCCTGCACATCATGACACACACCCTGCGCAACCAGATAACGCGCAAAATGCATGCGGCCAATCAATTCTGTATTGCCTGCATGCCGCCAGGCACCAGCCAGCGCATCTGTAATGCCGGCCTTTGCCAATTGTGCGGCAATCCGCACCGCGCGCTCCTTACGCCCTTCCCGTATTCCGGCCAACCCGGCCAGAAGTGCAGCATTCCGATGATCCACATTCAAACCGATAACATGCAAAGTCTGCTGCTGCCAACTGACAGAAATTTCCACGCCATCGATAAAGTGAATACCCAGGCGTTGTGCGTGCTGACGTGCCACATCCAGCCCTGCCACGTCATCATGATCCGTTAACGCCAACACATCGACTTTTTGCATGGCGGCGCGCTCAAGTAACGACGCGGGTTCCAGCACACCGTCAGAAACACTGGAATGGCAATGCAAATCAAAATTCAACGACAAATTCAGTGGCGACATAACAGGGAAGAGCACAGAAAATCACAGATGATATGCACATCATAACAAAATTCACCCTGTTTGCCTGTAAAAACCAGATGAACACTAACAAATGCCATAAATTTCAGCTACACTTTACAAATTGGCAACAGAAAGTTTTTCATGCTATTCTTTTGCCGTCAGACCCGATTACAAACAACCGATATCAAAGACATCACAAATTTAACAACATGAAATTTCTGTTCGACCTGTTTCCGGTACTGCTGTTTTTTATCAGCTACAAATTTCTTGGCATTTTTGCTGCCACATGGGTGGCTATTGCCGCCAGTATTGGCCAGATCCTATGGTTGACGCTACGCAAACAGAAAATCGACGGCATGATGTGGATGAGCGCGGGTATCATCATCATTCTCGGTAGCGCAACGCTGATTTCACACAATGAAACCTTCATTAAATGGAAACTGACCATCCTGTACTGGCTATATGCCCTGTTACTGATTGGCAGCGAAATGCTGATGGGGAAAAACCTGTTACGCGGCCTGCTCGGCAAACAAATGTCTCTGCCAGACACCATCTGGCGCCGTCTCAACTGGAGCTGGACAACATTTTTTGCGCTCATGGGCTTGTTAAACCTGTATGTTGCCTATACCTTCAGCACCAATGTGTGGGTCAATTTCAAACTATTTGGCAGCATGGGCATCATGCTGCTGTTTGTGCTGGCCCAAGGCGTCGTGCTGAACAAATATCTGGAACCCGAATCACATGACTAAAAGTCAGTTGACCAACCTGTTTGCCATCATCAGTGACGACAATCCAGACTCGCTGGCGCTACGCACCATCCATCGACCAGCGCATCTGGTGCGACTGGAAGCGCTGCAACAAGAAGGACGCCTGTTGCTGGCAGGCCCTTTTCCTAAAAACGCAGAGGAGGGATTCCTGGGCAGCCTGATTGTCGCCAGCTTCGACTCGCTGGAACAAGCCAAACTGTGGGCAGAACAAGACCCGTTTTTTCTATTCGGGATTTATGCACGCTCGGATGTCAGACCTTTTCGGATGTCAGACCTTATTCGCAAAACCCTGCCATGACACCAGACACCACATCCACGATTGAACTCATGCAAAAAAAACTGTCTCAGTTACTACCAGTCGAACTCGACATCGTGGATGAAAGCCATCTGCATGCTGGACATGCCGGTGCTCAACAAGGAGGAGGCCATTTTCGCTTGCATATCGTTTCACCCGCTTTTATTGGTTTGAGTATCATGAAGCGACACCGTCTTGTGTACGATGCATTGAATGGATTGATACCACACGCCATCCATGCATTGACAATTGACGCACAACCACCTGTTTCATAATATAATTTACTACCAACGTTCTCAAAGGAACCTACATGCAAATCAAAAAAATCGCTCTTGCCACTCTGTCCGCCATGGGTTTTCTGACGCTTACCAGTTGCAACGCTGCCGACAGCGCACCACCAGCAGCCCCTGCTGGCAAAATCATGGCTGTCGTCAACGGCACCGTCATCCCCCAGGCCGAACTCAACGTGCTGGAGCAAGATCGCGCCGCGCAAGGCCAACCAGTGGATGACAAAACCTCTGCCGCCCTACGCAACAGCCTGATTGACGGTGAAATTCTGGCACAGCAAGCCGAAAAAGCCGGACTAAACAAATCCAGTGACTTTGAAAACCACCTCGCACTGGCCAAAACGCAAATGCTCGCCCAGGCGTACATCGCCTATTACGTCAAGACACACCCGGTGACCGAAGCGGCCATGCAAGCAGAATACAATCGCGTCAAAGCCATGATGGGCGACAAAGAATATGAAGTTGAACACATTCTGGTTGCAACCCCTGATGAAGCGAATAAAGTCATCGACAAACTCAACAAAAAAGCCAAATTTGAAGACTTGGCCAAAAAAGAATCCAAAGATTCTTCTGCCGCCAATGGTGGCAACCTGGGCTGGGTGGCACCTGCCAATCTGGTACCAGAATTCTCCAGCGCCATGGTCAAACTGAAAAAAGGCGAATACACCAAACAGCCCGTTCACACCAAATTTGGCTGGCACGTCATCAAACTGGTGGATATCCGTCCGCTCAAATTTCCTGCGTATGACCAAGTCAAAGGACAACTGCGCGCCAGTCTGGAACAAAAAGAAGTTCAACAGCTGATCGCGCAATTGCGTGCCAGCGCCAAAGTTGAATAATACAAAACAATTATCACGGCCTTGCCGGTCGCAACATCATCACGCGACCGGCAGTCTCCGGGCAAGGAAACCGAATGAAAAACCTGCAAGATCAATTTCTGAACGCATTGCGCAAGGAGCACATTCTAGTCTCGGTATTTTTGGTCAACGGCATCAAACTCGTTGGCAAAATAGAATCTTTTGACCAGTACATGGTCATGCTCAAAGGCCACGACAACGTGAGCCAAGCCATATTCAAACACGCCATTTCCACCCTGTCGCCTTCGCGCCAGATCAACATCGACCTCGGCATCGACGAACAGTAATCCGCCTGACGACAAAAATCGCTGGTGCGCAACGAGCAAAATGCACCTTTTGATTTAACCACGATTCATTTAACTACGATTATGAATCATATACAGAGGTTTTGGCCATGCAAGCAGGCGCCATCCAACTGCGCAAACAATGCGGATAATCCGGCTAACCGCTCCGCGACAACCTTGCTATCTCATGTTTCTGTAACTTTTGTAGCCTACGGCACCCTATTTTAAAGCCGTACTTGCTGATATGGTTTTCGGGATACCTGCATCGCTTGCAAGCTGAATGGTCTGATTCGGTAATGATGTGGATTGCTGTTCAACGCACCGACCACCCGCCATTTCAAGTTTGAGTCTTTCTAATTCCATATCCACCCCGGCATAGGAGCGAAGTGTTTCCATCTCACGTTCATTCTTGCTACGCGGATCAAATGGATCGGTCAGCACACCCGCTTGGGTCAAGGCTTCAACGGCTTCGGCTTTCGACAACATATGTTCAGTTTTGTCCTTGGCACGTTGTATCATTTCTCCCACGCCACTCAATTCACCCCCAATTCCTGTCAGGGACTCATTCACTTGCACTTGAGCTTTCGCTGCCGAATACTGACTCTTCAACACTTCTTTCTGGCTGCGGAACTGGTCAATCCGGGTTTCCAGGTGTTTTTGACTCTCAATGAGATGATCTACCTGTGTTTTCACCGCGTCATAAGCCGTTTTCAGACTGACCATTTTTGTTCCTGCAGCCTGTTTCTCCAACAGCGCAGCACGCGCCAGATCCTCTCTTCCAGCCTGCAAGGCGAGCCGCGCATTGTCTTCCGCCGTGATGATATCATCCTGCACAAGCTTCATCTGCCGATCCAGCGCAACCTGTTCCGTCACCACATCTGCCAAGTGACGCTTGGTCTCCTGCAAACCAGTCAACATTTTTTCATAGGACAAATCCAATGAGGCATTGGGATCTTCCAAGGCATCCAGAAGCTTGTTGGTTTTGGCCTGGAACAGTTCAATGATTCGTTCTAAAATATTCATCGTCACCCCTTATCCGTTGACTGACAACACTATCTGTGGATGCGCCACAACATCAGACACCACACCATCATGTATGGGTTTGACAGCCGTCCCTATTGCAAAGAATTCAATCACATGCGGTTGCCAATTGTGAGATTTTTCCGTTATCACCACGCCGGTTATCCCCTCCGCCCCGGCTTCCATAGCTTCATGTTGCATGCGTTCCATGGCTAACTCGCGCGCATCATACATGGCTTGGGTAAACTGGGTCAGCTCCACATTGCGCCCCAAATTCCCCAAACCACTCAACATACCCTGATGAGCGACATGATACACGCAGGAACCCATCACCATTTCCAATGGCCGATAACCTGAGTGCAATAAGGTCCAAAAATCCTGCCCGGAAAGATCGGATGTAAACGGACGGCCATTCACACCCTTGAAACCCGGTTGCCCTTCTCGGTGGGCAATGGCTGTACCGATCGCCATAAATTCCAGGATATGTTCATTCCATTCAAGCCGTTTTACTTCAAGGCGCACGCCCACCACGCCATCGGCCTTCAGCAAGGCGGCCTCTTCACCCATCCGGCTCATCGCCAACTCGCGCGCATGGTACATGGCTTGAGATAGCACGATCATTTCCTCGTTTTTACTCCAACTGGAAAGTTGCACGCCTACATGGTAAATACAACTACCAACCACAAGCCCCAAAGGTTCGAAGCCAGCCTCACGCACCAACAGGAACTCATTGACTGAAAGATCGGATGTAAAAATTCCACCAGGCTGATTGGCTTGGCGCAAACCTTTCAAACGATCCAACGCATGTTGAGGAATACCTGTAACTTCTTGCGATGTATTCATAGTACCCTTTCAGTTTTTTGTTCTGAGATTGACATTCAACAGACTGGGCTCAGCTAGATCCAACATGGCTTTCACCTGTAAACGAGCAAACGAGTTAGGGTGCATACGATCATCTGCGGTGGCATACCAAGGCATCATGGGTTGCCTACTGTGTTGCACAACTATAGTGGTCCCCAATTTCCGGACAATGAATTAAGATGGTAACCTGCTGTAAAAAGGAGCGGGTTGTGGGTGAATCGAAGCGTAAGCATTTTTCTGGTGAAT
>JAJYGL010000251.1 GCA_021790625.1 Pseudomonadota bacterium
CAATTTACAATAAATGAATTATCGTAACGTTACGATAATATGGAAAACGGGGCAGCGCCGATCGGCTGCGGTAAGAAGCTATCTTAAACTCGATACATAATTGTCTTGACTAAGGGGTCCACTTCATACAGCCACTTTTCTCAAGAAAAAGCGGATCAACATCCGCCTTTCCACACCAGACTTGATGGATATTCAAGCCCGTGCGCTTGAAGAAGGTATGCCATATCAGACGTTAATTGCCAGCGTTCTTCACAAGTTTGTATCAGGGCGTCTTGTAGAATCACCATCCAGTCTAACTGCTCGTCCAAGCGGGACACGCCAAAAGCGGCGCGCCCCTTGACTCAAACGTTGGGCCTATCTATTTCAGAGCGAATCGAGAATGAAATCTCAACCCAAATCCACTACTGAGTTGCCGATACACCATTTTGAGCGGCAACAGGACTGGTCTGTTTGGCTAAATGAAAATCACACCACATCCTCCGGCGTGTAGTTGCAGATCGCAAAAAAGGAGGCCGATACACCTCGCGACGCGGCGCAGGTCGTAGCCGGGAATATGATGTCAGGCCGCCGCCTCTGTGGGAATTGATCAGCGGTTCCTTAGATAGTAAGATGAAACAAACTGCCCAACGAACCAGTAACCCCCATTGTCAATGCGCCCCAAATCAATACACGCATTGCCCCGCGCAATATCGAGGCACCGCCCGCCCATGCCGCGAGTGCTCCTAACATAATCAGAAATAACAATGAAACCGCAGTAATAACGGGAATAAAATAGACTGGCGACACAAAAACACCCATCACAATCGGCACAACACCACCAAACACAAAACTGATTGACGACGCAACAGCCGCCTGCAAGGGTCTGGCCGCCAGTGTCCCCGTAATGCCAATATCATCTCGCGCATGCGCACCCAATGCATCATGGGTCATCAACTGATGAGCGACCTGCGCAGCCAGTTCGGCATCAAGACCACGGTGGATGTAAATATCACGCAATTCTGCATATTCGGCGTCATAATGGTGCTGCAACGCGTGCCGTTCCATCTCAAGATCAGCGCGCTCCGTATCAGCCTGCGAACTGACCGACACGTACTCACCCGCCCCCATCGAAAGCGCCCCCGCGACCAACCCGGCCAACCCCGTCACCATGATCGCATGCGGCGACATATGCGCTGCCGCGACACCCAGCAACAAACTGGCGATGGACAAAGTACCATCATTGGCGCCAAGAACCCCTGCGCGCAACCATCCAGAACGATGACTACGATGAAAATGCAATGTCATACGGCAACCCTGAACTCACGTTTCAAACCGATCGACATATAACCAGCACTCGATACACCGATCAGATATCAACCACAGCAATCACCACGTACAATAATTGCGCCAACCAAACAAGCCAGAATGATACAACAATAGCAATAGCGCATAACACAATCGTCAATAACGCAATGGTCAATAACGCAACGGACAGCAACGAAACGGCAAACAGCGGGAACTGAATCGACCGAATATTTTCGGAACAGCAAAGATGCCTGCCGGTTTTTCTCAACCTCAAGGCGGATATCTGCCAAATCCGCGACCACCATTTTTTTTCCGTTCTTGCAAAACCTCCAATGCACGTTCCAGCACGACTCGATCAGCAACGTCCTTGTCGCGCATGGTCTGCTTGGTACGAAGCAAGCCTTCGAGATTGACAGTGCGGATAAGCAACCCATCCAGATCAACCGTCTCGCCATATTGCTTCAACGTCTCATAAGTCTCACCGCAGGCATTGAGCATAATGTTTACCACAAAGGCATCAGCAACACGGATGTTCTCACCTTCACTGAACCACGCCGGGTCAATATCTTTGGCCGCCTGATCTGGCAGTACCATCAAGGCGTCACGCACCTTCCGTCCGGCTTCCTCTGTCGCGGGTACCAACACATCAATGTCGGTAGTGGCTCGATGATAGCCATGTGCAAACAGGGCATAACCGCCGATAAGCAGATAATCCGCTCCCTGTTGATTCAAGGAAGCAATCAGCACTTTGAGGTCTTCCAGCGTGGCGGGACGGCTATATTCTTCCATCAGGCATACGCTGCAGCGCAATTTCAGCCATGCTCGATGCCAAGCGTTCTTCGTCGCAGCGATTGGCTTCTTCATGCGACCTGAAGCGGGTTACACCCTTGGGAATGAAAGTTTGCCTGCCAGTAGGCAAACAGTGCAACCCATCATTGAATCGCGCTCCCTCGACCAGCAAGGCAGCAGAAGCAAAAAAGGTTATCGGATGTTCCCTGCGGTGGCCAATCGTGCGCATACTCCCTGTCCTTCATCAATCACAAATGACAGCTCAAGTATGACGATACCTTTTGCGCCTGTCAATCACAACATGCTGTTTTTCATCGACAAAACATTGCGGCAAAGAACATCGAAACCCATCACGAAAAAGTGCTGCCGATTAAAACCAGCCACGTCCTGCAGCAAAGAAGATTAAGCTGTCGGCCATGAACAACCCATAACACCATGATAACAAGGTGGGTCAATTTTATTGGCCAAAACTGGGTCAAAATTAATGGCCATTGACACCTCCCAACCCAAAACCCATTAATTGCACAATCAATAATGCTTTATCTGCATCTATCAGCATTTTCTCAACTTGTGATTGCGTCAACACTGTTGTATTGCCAGTAGAAATCTCCGCCAACACTGCACCAAAATTTTGTACATTAGCAGCCTTTATGGCTGGCATCTGCAAAAACGGCTTATCTCCATACAAATAAAACCGATCATGCCAGCGGTCGAGATATTCCTGACACTTCTGCGCCAAGCCATCCGAACCTAATGCCGCCCAGTCGTCATCATCTGCGGGCGTACAGGCAGACTGCGCAATGGCCAGCAGCAGTTTGGTCAGGGCGATTTTTTATACCAGTTCCAGTGCTTTTTCCAGCGCTTGTGCATTTTCTTCAAAACGTTGCTGGTTGAGGGCGTAGCCTTGCACCAGATGTTGTTTGAGTGTTTGCGTCGCCCATTTGCGAAACAGCACGCCACGTATGGATTTGACGCGGTAACCTACGGAGATGATGACATCCAGATTGTAGTAATCTACTTGATAAGTTTTACCATCTTCGGCAGTGTATGCAAGTTTTGCATGAACTGACTCATGTTCCAACTCATCCTCCACGAATATGTTACGGATATGTCGAGCAATAACCGATTGATCTCTGCCGAATAACGTTACCATTTGAGACTGATTTAACCATACAGTATTTTCTTGCAAATGGACATCCAGACGAACCAATCCGTCTTGGGTTTCAAATATCTGTATTTGGCTGATACTGCCAGTCATTTTTGCCTCCGTTTTATTGTTAAATTTAACGAGAAGCCATGGTGTTGCCCCAGAATTTCCGGAATGTAACACTCCGCTTCACATCAAACAGCCCCGATGCCTGCTCCAATAATTCCTTCTTCCACAAACCAACCTGCGTCGGATGCACTCCGAATTCCTGACCAATCTCATTGACCGTCTTGACCCCACGGATCGCTTCCACGGCCACCTTGGCCTTGAATTCACCAGAAAAATGCTTACGCTTCGATTCACCCACAACCCGCTCCTTTTTACAGCAGGTTACCATCTTAATTCATTGTCCGGAAATTGGGGACCATACATGGACGCCCACTATTTGCAACAGCTTTTAATCAATAATTTTGAAAAGGTAAAGATTGCAGCCATACATCCGGACTTTAAGTGAAGCTTTTAGCCTCTGTCCCTAATGGAATCCGCTGAAT
>JAJYGL010000044.1 GCA_021790625.1 Pseudomonadota bacterium
TACTGCCGGCGCCGTCGCAGGACGTTGGCGATTCCAGGCTCCGGGGCCGCGTTCATAAGCGCTACGATGATCAGGATAGGCCGGAGTCGCATCGCGTCCCGGTCTGGCCTGCTGTTCCCGGTTACCATTCCAGACGCGGGGTTCACGGGTCGTTTCATCACGCCGGAAAGGAGGTTGTCCGTTGCCTCGCGCTCCTTCCTGACGACCAAAACCATTGCCCTGGTTACCATTGTAACCGCCTTGACCATTACCCTGGCCATTGCCTTGGCCATTTCCTTGACCACCGCCCTGTCCATATCGACGTCCTTCATGACGCCCTTCGCCACGCCCTTCGCCACGCGGTTTGCCACCAGATGACGCACGTGGCTTGAGTTTGGGTTCCAGACCTTCGATGATTTGGGCAGGAATGGTTTGTCCGGTAAACCGTTCGATACGTTTCAGTTGCAACGTATCACGTGGGCTGGCCAGAGAAACCGCAATTCCATTGGCGCCGGCACGACCGGTACGACCAATCCGATGCACGTAATCTTCCGGATTTTTTGGCAAATCGTAATTGATGACGTGAGAAATTCCCGGCACATCAAGACCACGTGCAGCCACATCAGTGGCGACCAGCAAACGCAGGGAACCATGCCGCATCTGAGTAATGGTACGATTACGCGCCCCTTGATGCATATCGCCATGCAAGGCGGCCACTTTATGTCCGGCTGCCTGCAAATCATCAGCCAGACTGTCCGCGTCGCGCTTTGTCGCGGTAAAAATAATCGCCTGATTGATGGCAACATCATTGACAAGATGAGTCAACACCCGATTCTTGTGTGACAAATCATCAACATAATGCATGTGTTGCGCGATATTTTCATGTTTTGCCTGTTGATGCGCAATTTCAATCCGTTGTGGATTTTTCAACAATTCCGTGGCCAGGCGAGCGATATGCCCTTCGAACGTAGCCGAGAACATGACGGTCTGCCGAGTTGCTGGCGTGGCTTTCGCAATCCGCTCCACATCTTCAAAGAAACCCATGTCCAGCATGCGGTCAGCTTCATCGAGAATCAACAATTCCAGCCGGGAGAAATCGATACGACCACGTTCGATATGATCGATCAGGCGTCCTGGCGTTGCTACCAGAATTTCGTAAGGTTGTGACAACAGCTTGTTTTGTACAGGGTAAGGCATTCCGCCCAACACGCTGACCACCTTGACGCGGCGCAGGTTACGACCATATTTCTCCGCAGCAGCAGTCACCTGCAAAGCCAGTTCACGGGTAGGTGTCAACACCAGGACACGCGGGCCACGCGCCTGTATTTCGCTGGGCGTGGAAAGTTTTTCCAACGCTGGCAGGATGAAAGCAGCCGTTTTACCCGTCCCGGTCTGGGCAGACGCCAACAAATCGTGCCCTTGCAAAATCAGTGGCACAGCAGCCATCTGGATAGGGGTGGCGGTGGTATAGCCAAGATCGGATACGGTTTTCAATATGGCGGGATTCAGTCCCAAAGATTCAAAAGACACAGTTATTTCCTTTATAAAACACAAAGCAGTGCCGACAGACGAGATAAGCCAGCTAACCCGGATAATCGGCGCGAAATCATCGTCGCCAACCGAATTGAATTGCGTTTTTCAAGAAAATACTGCGAAACGCGGAAGGTCAGGAGCGATGCCAGATCACAGTCTCTCGAAAGCGTTGCCGAAATCTGCGCAATGAATCGATACATTGGAATCGACACAACGGCGCAACGAAATCAAAACACTCAATCAAAAAAACTGCAACAGCAAAATGGTCGGTATCGAGCATATCGGTCAGTGGCTCGCATCAACAATCAACCGACTTGTCAACGTGTTGCCATCAAACGATACATCATACAGCGGGGGGTCACCAACAACATGCCATTCACGGCACATGCCACTTACGGCATCAGAGACAACATCGAATACGCCACCACACATTGCATGGCGGCTATTATAGCGCGTTTTTATTTCGTTGCAAGCCATTTCCATGCATGTTTCTGCTTGGGCGTCAAAAATTTCTGCTTGGGCGTCAAAAAATCATCATAATCTTCACCATCTCCTGTGCTACAATCGCCACCTTTGCCGCAATTGTAATCATTGCCTTGCAAAACACACGCAACAAACTAGGCAACTTTCGAACAACAAGCCATCACCCGACCTCCTTTACGTTTTCTCAATCTTAAAGATTACCGCCACTCGTTATGTCACGCAAACTCAGAAACATCGCCATCATTGCCCACGTTGACCACGGAAAAACCACACTGGTCGATAAATTATTGCAACAATCCGGCACTTTTGCCGCCCACCAGGCCGTGAGCGAACGCATCATGGACAGCAATGACCTGGAAAAAGAACGGGGCATCACCATTACAGCCAAGAACACGGCGCTACAATACCGTGACTACCACATCAATATTGTCGATACACCGGGCCACGCCGATTTTGGCGGCGAGGTCGAACGTGTGCTGTCCATGGTTGATGGCGTATTGTTGCTGGTCGATGCCGTGGAAGGCCCCATGCCGCAAACCCGTTTTGTGACCCGCAAAGCGCTGGCGCTTGGGCTCAAACCAATTGTCGTGGTCAACAAGATTGACCGGCCCGGCGCACGCCCGGATTTTGTCATCAATGCCACCTTCGATCTGTTCGATAAATTGGGCGCCACCGACGAACAACTCGATTTTCCGGTCGTATATGCCTCAGCGCTCAACGGCTTCGCCAAGCTGGAACTGAATAACGAGAGCAGCGACATGAGCCCGTTGTTTGAAACCATTCTGACATACGTGCCAGCGCCGTCTGGTAACCCCGATGCGCCATTACAACTCCAGATTTCTGCGCTGGATTACTCCAGTTTTGTCGGCCGTATCGGCGTCGGGCGCATCAAGAACGGACGCATCAAATCTGGACAAACGATAAGTGTCGTCTCTGGCCTGGACGGCACGCCAAAAAGCGGCCGCATCAACCAAATACTGGGTTTCAGCGGGCTTAACCGTATCATACTGGAAGAAGCCGAAGCAGGCGACATTGTCCTCATCAATGGTATCGAAGAAATCGGCATTGGCGTCACCATTTGTGATCGGGAAAATCCCCAGGCTTTGCCCATGCTCAAGGTAGATGAACCCACCCTGACCATGAATTTCCAAGTCAACGACTCGCCACTGGCTGGCACCGAAGGCAAATTTGTCACCAGCCGGCAGATTCGTGACCGACTGAACAAAGAACTGCTCACCAATGTTGCCCTCCGGGTTGAAGATACCTCCGACGCCGACACCTTTCTGGTATCCGGGCGTGGCGAACTGCACTTGACCATTCTGCTGGAAAACATGCGCCGGGAAGGGTTTGAAATCGCCGTTTCCAAACCGCGCGTCGTCTTCCGCGAGGTCAACGGCGAGCGGTACGAACCTTATGAAGCGCTGACCGTTGACGTCGAGGAAACCAATCAGGGCGCCGCGATGGAAGAACTCGGTCGCCGCCGTGGTGACTTGCAAGACATGCAACCCGATGGCCGCGGCCGGGTGCGACTGGAATACCGCATTCCCGCACGTGGCTTGATTGGCTTCCAATCTGAATTCATGACGCTCACCCGCGGCACCGGCATCATGGCGCACGTATTCGACGACTATGGCCCCATGAAAGCAGACATGCCCGGTCGGCGCAATGGCGTACTGATTTCGCAGGAACAAGGCGATGCTGTCGCTTATGCCCTGTGGAAACTGGAAGACCGTGGCCGCATGTTCGTCTCTCCCGGCGACAAGCTGTACGAGG
>JAJYGL010000274.1:0-1750 GCA_021790625.1 Pseudomonadota bacterium
TTCACGGGCTGGCAAGCTGTTCATCCCGGCGGTACGTCAGGTACGTCAGACTGGGATATTGTGTTATTGGCAGAAACGCTGTCACATCATGCGGCATCGGTGCAGACTGCTGAACAGTTGCTGCGAGATTTGTTGCCGGTCAGCACTGTCGATGAGCAGCGTTTTCTGTTTTTTCGTCTGGGTGAGCTGGCGTCAGACAGCGAGCCACGGCGGGCTGCGCAGTGGTATCTACGCGCGGCAGGCAGCAAACCTGACAGCACGAGGGATTGGCGCGCCGTGGCGCGAGCGGCTGAACTGTTGCAGCGTGTCGGGTTGCATGATGATGCGCGGCACCTGGCGGAAAATCTTGTCAATCACTGCCCGGATGCCGCCATCAAGGCACAAGTACAACAGTCCTTGCTGGATAAGGTTGCCGGGCAGGACGATGCAGGTCAGTGAGTCATGTCAGTGAGTCACACTGGTGATGCCGTTGCCACTCAGCACGTTGACTTTGTCACCCGCGTGAAAGAGTTGGCTTGCTGATTGGGTGACGGCTTGGGTGACAGCAATCATCCGGCCGGACTCCAGCCGGATAGTGATTTGTTCTGCGCTGCCGGCCGGCGTTTGTACAGGTTGCACCCCGGTTACCGTGCCTGGCACCACTTCCTGTACGCCGCCAATGCGTTGCGCGCTTTCCGGTGTGTTGGCGCAGGCCGATAGCGTCAGGATGAACATGAGAGACAGTAGCTCGGGAAAATGGCGTCGTGTCTGATGGGAATTTCTGGTCAAGATTTTTGGCATGGTGATTTCCTGTTCGACAGAAAAGATGCGTCATTCTTGACCAAACCGCACCAATGGTCAACACCAATGGTCAAGAAGCGGATAACTTGCCGGGAAAAGTTTCAGCAAAAGCCGTTTCATAACGATGGACGATGTCTGCAAATGTGGGATGATGGTTTTGCCCACCGCGATGTTCGATTTTGATGGCGCCCATCAGCGACGCGAGCTTGCCCGTCTGTTCCCAGTGCCAGTGATGTGAAATACCATATAGCAGACCAGCCCGGTAGGCATCGCCGCAACCGGTCGGATCAATGACCTGTGCAGCCTCTGCGCAGGGAATGGAGATGCATTCTGTGGCAGTAAAAATTTCTGACCCGGCCTCGCCTCGCGTCACGATGAGGGCGCGCACTCTTTTCGCCAGTTCGTCAAGTGAAATGCCGACACGCTGTTGCAGCATCTCGGCCTCATAATCGTTGACAGCGACATAATCCGCCCACTCGATAAACTGCAATAATTCAGCGCCATCGAACATCGGCATACCTTGACCCGGGTCAAAAACGAACGGAATGCCCGCAGCGTGAAATGCTTTGGCGTGGGCGATCATGCCTTCCCGTCCGTCGGGTGCAACGATACCGAGCTGAACGTTGCCAGCCTGTTCAATCTGGTTACGGTGGGCATCATTCATCGCGCCCGGGTGAAAGGCGGTAATCTGGTTATCGGTGAGGTCGGTGGTGATGAATGCTTGCGCCGTGTAAGCATTCTCAATGGCCAAAATGTGCTCACGGCTGATGCCGTGCCGATCCAGATGTTGCGCGTAAGGCGCAAAATCCTGACCACATGCGGCCATGATGAGTGGGGATTCTTCCAGCAACTTCAGGTTCCAGGCAATATTGCCGGCGCAGCCACCAAATTCACGCCGCATTTCCGGTACCAGAAATGCAACATTCAGTTTGTGGATTTTTTCCGGCAGGATGTGACGTTCGAAACGATC
>JAJYGL010000274.1:2103-3767 GCA_021790625.1 Pseudomonadota bacterium
AATGCGGCGGATGGTATTGCTGGCGTTGCCATGGCTGTTGCAATCGACCAGTGCGCATGCATGGGGTCTGTATACACATGTGTTTTTTGCGCAATGGTTGGTGTGGGGCGTGCCGTTTCTGGATGGCGAATTGCGGCGGGCGGTTGCACGTTATCCCAGGTTGGTGATGGCGGGTGCCTGTTTGCCCGATTTGGCTTTGGTCGGTCGCTTGGTGCGCACCGACGCGTTTGACCGCAACCATTGCTGGGACAATGCCAGATTATTGCTGGCCAGTGCGGAAACAGACGCAGAGCGGGCATTGGCCGTCGGGTTTTATAGTCATTTGTTTGCCGATGTGGTGGCGCATCATCATTTTGTGCCAGCGCATGAGCGGTTGTGGGTTGATTGGCCGATGGTCGCTCATGCGGCGTCTGAATGGGCGATGGATGCGCATGTGTCGCGGCAAGTGTTGATGGCGCCGGCAGCGTTGCTGCGTGGTGCGCAGGCGGAAGTCGCTCCCTGGTTGGCCAGGCACTATGGGTTGTCGGCGCAGCAAGTCATCGATGCCATGCGCTGGCTGGCAAGTGCAGACGCTTTGCTGCGGACATCGCGGTTATCTCACGGCCTGTATATTACTTTGTCGCAGACCGATTCGCGTGCGCGGCAAAGGTTTGATTATTTTCTGCGCGAAACGCATGCCCGTTTTGCGGGGATTAATCGCGTTCTGGCCGGAGACCTCCCGCAACCAGATGCGAATGGCGGGTGTGCCCAAATGGCACAGTATCGGTTATCTGCATTTTCGGACGCTCAACTGCGTTTGGGGCAACCTTTGCCGGTCGATTGTTTTTATAAACCAGTCTGATATGATGTTTTGCAGTGCTGGGTGAGTGGCGGGGTGTGGGATGCAGGTGTATGTGGTAGGCGGTGCTGTACGGGACGCTTTGTTGGGTCTGCCGGTGCATGATCGTGACTATGTGGTCGTGGGTGCCACACCATCAGAAATGGTTGCACAAGGCTTTTTGCCTGTTGGTCGTGATTTTCCGGTGTTTTTGCATCCGGTCTCGCACGAAGAATATGCGCTGGCGCGCACGGAGCGCAAATCCGGCCCCGGTTATCATGGTTTTGTTTGTTATACATCACCGCAGGTGACGCTGGAAGAAGACTTGTCGCGGCGGGATTTTACCGTGAACGCCATGGCGCAGGATGCGCAGGGTAATATCATTGATCCTTGGGGTGGGCGGGCAGATGTGGCCGCGCGGGTGTTGCGTCATGTCGGGCCTGCTTTTGTCGAAGACCCGGTACGTATCTTGCGGGCAGCACGGTTCATGGCGCGCTTGCCGGATTTTGAACTGGCGGCAGAAACATTGGCGCTGATGCGCCAGATGGTCGAAGATGGTGAGGTGGATCATCTGGTGCCGGAGCGTGTCTGGCAGGAGTTGTCGCGCGGGCTGATGACACAGCATCCGTCACGGATGCTGAGGGTGTTGCGGGCGTGTGGCGCTTTGGCCCGATTGATGCCGGAAATCGATGCGCTGTTTGGCGTGGCACAGGATGCGCGGTATCACCCGGAAATCGATACGGGGGAACATACCTTGCTGGTGCTGGACGCGTCTGCTCAGGCGGGTTCTCCTCTGTCGGTGAGATTTTCTGCCTTGATGCACGATGTCGGGAAGGGATTGACGCCG
>JAJYGL010000126.1:0-1405 GCA_021790625.1 Pseudomonadota bacterium
ACGGCCACCCGCTTCAACACCACATCCACCATGCGTTGGCATTTGCTTGCAGGATATGTGACGTTGGCACTGTTACTGTTTCGGCTGTTGTGGGGAATCTGGGGTAGTAGCAACAACCATTTTGCCTATTTGTGGCGGGAAGCGGCCAACATTCCGGGTTATTTGCCGACACTGTTCCAGCGCCACAGCCATTACCGCATCGGACACAATCCGCTCGGCAGCCTGGCTGTCATGCTGTTATTACTGGCTGTTGCCAGCGTCACTGTCACCGGGCTGTTTACCAATGACGCCGTCTCGACAGCAGGCCCGTGGGCGCATTTGGTCAGTGATGCAAGCAGTGAAACGTTGTCTGCCTGGCACGCTGAAAGCTTTGATATCCTGGCGGCACTGGTTGCACTGCATGTGGGCGCAATTCTGTTTTACCGGTTTTTCAAATATGATGATCTGCTATCGCCCATGATTACTGGCGACAAACCGCTACCGCCAGAGACAGAAACCATGCCAGAATGCGTGCAGATGGCCAGCAACTTGCGCGCCCTGATGTTTTTTCTGCTGGCCGCCAGTGTCACCACACTGATTGCCTTCACGCCCGGGCAATGAAAAAAGCACTAGCGTTGTATGTCTGGCAGTCCTGCCTGTTGTGAAATGACATGCATCATTTGTGCATTGCTGTCCGGTTCGTCGAGCAACCATGACAGCAAGGATGACGACGCCATGGATGCTGCCGTCGCCAATACCAGAATCATGATGGAGCGGGCCATGCCGGTAGGGATATCCTGCGCATCAAAAAAACGCCGTAACCCCCATGTTGCGGCAAAAAAAACCATCGTAGAAACAATAAGATCGATCAGCATGAAGCAAAATGGCTACCGTGGTGGGCCACGAAATTCCTGATGACATGACTTGCAACTGCTTTCCACCGCATGAAACGCTGGACGAATTGCTTCCATATTGCCAGTTGCAGCCTGCGTATGTAACGTGGTCACAGCCGAGATGAACTTCTGTTGATCTGCTTTGAATTCATCCGGTTTGCTCCATACGGTATTCTTGACGCGGCTCGGCGAATACACACTGCCAGGCGTAAAATACGGCCAGGGTTGTGTGGAAAGCGTCTGCAATTTAGTGGCATACTGCAAGAACACTGCGGCATCATAGTCTTTGTTACCACGCACCATGCGCCCCATGGGTTCCAGCGTACGCAATATCTGTTTGAAGATGGCCTCGCGTTTGGTCACCGGTTGACCCGGGTGTGTGTCTTTTTTCTGCCCGCACCCGGCAAGCCCCAATACTATCAACCCTGTCAGCAGCCATCCCGCCCAAAGTCGCGTCGTATCATGCCGTTGTTCTGTTTTCACCATTATTACCATCCTGTCAAATTTCAACTGTTACCATCCACACGCCATAC
>JAJYGL010000126.1:1862-3757 GCA_021790625.1 Pseudomonadota bacterium
CAGGATGTCATGCAAAAAATGAGCGATACCCCGCTCACCACTTGCCCGCAATGTGGACAACAATCGTTCAGCAAACAGATTTCTGCTGCAGGTTTTCAACTGAAAGGCAGTGGTTACTACGCCACTGATTTCAAGAATCCGCCGGCGGCTCCTGCGACTGCTCCTGCTTGCGGGACCGGTAGCTGCCCTGCCTGCGTCAATTAAACCGGCCAGACTGGATGAAACGTTACTTTATCACCGGGCTTTTGCTCTGGGTGCCGCTTGGTATTACGCTTTATGCGTTAAATCTGATTATTTCCACGCTGGATCAAAGTCTGCTTCTGTTGCCGACCGCGTGGCGACCAGAAGCCTGGCTGGGTGTCAAAATACCGGGACTGGGTGTGGTGTTGATGCTGCTCGTCATCCTGATCAGCGGGATCGTCACCACCAACGTCCTGGGTCAACGGCTGCTACAGGCATGGGAAGGGTTGATGGGACGCATCCCGGTGGTAAAGTCGATTTATTCCAGTGTCAAACAGGTTTCTGATTCGCTGTTGTCCGGCAATGGCAATGCATTCCGAAAAGTACTGCTGGTGCACTACCCGCATCCGGACAGCTGGTCACTGGCCTTCCAGACCAACCTGCCGACAGAAATCGAAACCCGACTGGATGAAGACCATATTGCCGTCTTCATTCCAACCACGCCAAGTCCGGTCAATGGTTTTTATTTCTTCGTCAGAAAAGATCAAACCATCGAGCTTAACATGAGTGTGGATACCGCCTTCAAATACATCGTTTCCATGGGCGTTGTCAGTGCATCCGATCATGTGCAATCCGCCTCGAATTTACATTCCGTCACCACCTCCTGAAGTAATTTATCATGCGTACTCATTATTGTGGCGCGCTTAATCGCGCGCACCTCGAACAAACTGTTATCGTTTCCGGCTGGGCGCATCGCCGCCGCGATCATGGCGGTGTCATTTTCATTGACTTGCGCGATCGCGAAGGCTTGCTGCAAGTGGTGTGTGACCCGGATCGTGCCGATACCTTTCACATTGCCGAGCAGGTGCGTAGCGAATTCGTGTTAAAAATCACTGGAACGATTCGTCTGCGCCCCGAAGGCACGCATAACCCGCAACTGGCGACTGGTGAAATCGAACTGCTGGCGCACGATATTGAAATTCTCAACCATTCGGCCACACCACCTTTTCAGATCGATGATGATAACCTGTCGGAAAACATACGGTTGACTTATCGTTATCTGGATTTACGCCGCGCCAACATGCAGTCCAATATGCGCTTGCGCTACCGTGTCACCAAAGTATTGCGCGATTATCTGGACGAAAACGGCTTCATGGAAATCGAAACCCCCATGTTGACCCGCTCCACACCCGAAGGTGCCCGCGACTATCTGGTACCCTCCCGCGTTCATGCGGGCGAATTTTATGCGCTGCCACAATCGCCGCAACTGTTCAAACAGTTGCTGATGGTTTCCGGTTTCGATCGTTATTTCCAGATCACCAAATGCTTCCGTGACGAGGACCTGCGTGCCGACCGGCAACCCGAATTCACTCAGGTTGATATCGAGACCTCATTTCTCGACGAAGAACAAATCATGCAAATCACCGAACGCATGATTTACCAACTGTTTCAGCGCGTGCTGCAAGTCGAATTGCCGCAACCGTTCCCGCGCATGACCTGGACAGAAGCCATGCACCGCTATGGCTCGGACAAACCCGATCTGCGCATCAGTCTGGAATTGACCGACCTGACCGATCTCATGCGTACTGTCGAATTCAAGGTATTTCGTGCTGCGGCTGACTTGCCAAATGGCAGGGTTGCCGCACTGAAAGTTCCGGGAGGCGCTGCTTTATCGCGCAAAGACATCGACGACCTCACCGACTTTGTAAAAATCT
>JAJYGL010000120.1 GCA_021790625.1 Pseudomonadota bacterium
GCGCGGAAGCAATGCGTCCCGGTTTGCCATAACCTTCGGGGTTGTCTTGCCATGTTTCCCACGGTTGCGGAAAGTCGGGGATGCGCAGATGCGAAACAGAAAAACCGCACAGGCCGGCTTTGGGGTGAGAGCCGGTGCCGGTTGCGCCTTCATCACGAATCTCGCCACCAGAGCCCGTGGCAGCGCCTGCAAAGGGCGAGATGGCGGTGGGGTGATTATGTGTTTCAACCTTCATCAGAATGTGGGTGAGCGTTTCGTGTTGATGGTATTGCCCGTTTTTGTCCGGATAAAAGCGTTGCGCAACGTTACCGGTGATGATGGAGGAGTTGTCCGCATATGCCATGATGGTGCCTTCGCCATGCATGGCGTGGGTATGGCGTATCATGCCAAATAGCGTCTCCTGTTGTGGTTGCCCGTCAATGACCCAGTTGGCATTGAAGATTTTGTGTCGGCAATGCTCCGAATTGGCCTGTGCGAACATCATGAGTTCAACGTCGGTCGGGTTGCGGCCAATAGCGGAAAACTGCTGTTGCAGATAATCGATTTCATCATCGGAGAGCGCCAGTCCCAGCGCGCGGTTGGCTGCTTCCAACGCCGGGCGGCCCTCCGACAGCAAAGCGATTTCTGTCAGAGCTTGCGCTGGCAGGTGTTGAAACAGGGCTTGCATGGCCTGCGGGTTGTCAAACACGGCTTCGGTCATGCGGTCATGCAGATAAGGCGCAATCTGCTGGCGATCGTTGTCGGTGATGGGTTTGCCATCCTGACGCGAGCATTGCCAGAGCGTGGCGCGCTCGATACGTAAAACGCTTTCCAGACCGCATTGGCGAGCAATATCACTGGCTTTGCTCGACCAGGGTGAAATGGTGCCTGGGCGCGGCGCGACCAGAATGTCGTTACCCGTTGTCGCAAGGGTATTCTGGCTGGCCGATAGCAGCGTGCACAGGCGATTTAGCGCAGCCGCGTCCAGCGTGGCGGATAGTTCGACCATGTAACAGAAGCTTGCCCGCAGGCCGGTGAATGCGGGGAGTGTGGCGAGTAACCGTTGGCGACGGAAGGGGGAGAGCGCGTTTTGGCCCGATAAAAACAGAAAATCTGGCATAATTGCGATACAGGGAAGATAATCGTCGATTTTACCCGAAATCTGGTCGGCTTGCCCGTGTGTGAGGGTCGAAGTGGCAATAATTACGAGGTTATTAGGGAACCGCTGATCTATTCCGACATGTCCGCAACGCGGCTCATGGAGGAATAAATCAGCGGTTCCTAAGGAGAGAAATGAATGGCAGATAAATTGGTAATGATGTTGCTGACAATCAGTCCGGACGCCCCGCATTTGTGTGGAACCCCTTTTTTTCAGGCCGCTGCGGCGGCAGCAATGGATGTGGAAGTAGAAATGTTTTTTGCCAGTTCATCGGTCAGGTTGCTGAAAAAGGGCGTGGCAGAATCCATTTTTCCCTCGGATAACAAGGTCAAATCAGTGTATGGATTCATGCAGGAAGCGGCGGAGTTGGGCGTCAAATTTTACGCGTGCGGCGGGGCGCTGGAAGCCTATGGGGTTACTCAAAGCCTGATGATTGCTGAATGTTCCGGCGTGGCAGGCGGTGCGACGTATATCAATCGGGTGATGGATGAGGAGTGGCGTTCCATCAGTTATTGACAGCATGACGTTCCTACGGATATTTCAGCGCATTTTGATGGCGTTGTGTTGCGTCGGGCAGATTGCCTTGTGCGCAGCTGCGGATAGTGGTATGGATGGTGACGTTCATCAACCACTGGCGGAATTGTGGTTGCAGACTTCCAGCATGGCGGGTTTGCGTTATTACGATGGCGCTGAAGTTTGGCCGCAGTTGCATGAGGGGGATCGTTTGCAACTGGTACGGGAGCCTGGTAATTCCTGGGATCGCGACGCGATTGCCGTGACATGGCACCAACACAAGCTGGGTTACGTGCCGCGTCGTGAAAATACGGCATTGGCGCGGTTGATGGACCATGGTACTTTGCTCGATGCGCGCATTGTGCGCCTGGTGCAGCAAGGCAGGCGGCGCAAAAAAATGGTGTTTGATGTGTACGAGTCATTGGGGAATCATTGATTCACGGTGCCAGGCTGCTGCGGTTCCATAGGGTTCTTCGATAATGAAATCAGGTCATAGCAATCAGTCATGAATATTTTGGCGGTAGAAACGTCTGGCGATTATTGCTCTGCTGCCGTGTGGTGTGATGGTGAAATCTGGCAGGAAATCGTCGATGCCGGTGGTCGTCATTCGCAGTTATTGTTGCCGCAATGCCGTCAGGTGCTGGCGTTAGCCGGGCTTGGTTTTGCCGATCTCGATGCCGTGGCAGCTGGTATTGGACCCGGTTCATTTACCGGGATTCGTATCGCCTGTTCGGTAGCGCAAGGTATTGCATTTGCGGTGGATGTACCCGTGGTCGGTGTGGTCAGCTTGTTGGCGCAAGCCGCAACACAGTCGCATGAGGCGGTTCTGGTGTGCCAGGATGCGCGCATGGGAGAAGTGTACCATGCAGCGTATCGACATACTGTCGCCGCAGGTTGGCAAGAGGTGTCGCCGCCGCGAGTTGGTCGCCCTGAGCATATTGATATACCGGATAACCATACGCCGTGGTGGGGCTGTGGCAACGCCTTTGCGGCGTACGCAGAGCCATTGGCGGCGCTGACGGGGCGGTTAAGCGGTATTGTGGTGGATAGTTACCCACAAGCGTCTGCCGTGGCAACGCTTGCTGCCGGAGAATTGTCGGCTGGTCGCGGCATGGCAGCGGAACAGTTGCTGCCGCTGTATGTGCGTGATCGTGTGGCGCTGAAAATTGGTGAGCGTTGATGGGGTTGCGACCTATGACCATGGAGGACGTGCCACGGGTAGCGCTGATTGATGCCGAAAGCTATCCTTTCCCTTGGACGGCGGGCAATTTTGCCGATGCACTGTCAGCCGGAAACCGTTGCTGTGTGTATGAGGAACGAGGAGAGTTGCTGGCGTATGCTGTGTTGATGATGGTGGTAGATGAGTTGCACTTGCTCAATCTGACTGTCATACCCGCGCAACAGCATCTGGGCTATGGCCGAGCCTTGCTGCAGCGTATGCTGGCTTGTGCCAGAGAAGAAGGTTTTCTGACCATGTGGTTAGAGGTGCGACCGTCGAATACGGCGGCCAAGAGCCTGTATGACAGTATGGGTTTTTCTGTGGTTGGCGTGCGCAAACAGTATTATCCCGCGTATCAAGGGAGAGAGGATGCCTTGCTGATGTATCGGGATGTGGCGAGATGACACGGCGAAATAACGTGGCGGGAAGAACAGAATATGCTCGACATTGATGCAATGGAAGTGCTGGAATTGTTGCCGGTCTGGCGCTTGCGCGAACAACCGGAAGCTGTAACGTGTTTGCTGTGGGTATTGACGGCGCAGACGGTAGAAAAACAGACAGGATTCATCGTGTTGCATCAGCAACCACAAGGCGATGCGGCGCGTTTGCTGGAAAATATTTTGTACGGATTTGGTCTGGTGAGCAATACGCGCACCATTCAGAGCATGGCTACCCGGCAAATTGGCGCTCAGGAAGTTGAAACTTTTGAGACGCTCGCACCGGCATGGCTGTGGGTGGATGATGTCGCACGGCGCGAAATCAGACAGGAATCCTATGCGCAACTCATCCGGTTAGTGAATGAGAAAATACTGCTCAGCCCTGCGCTGGAGTCATTGTTACATGACGGTGCAGCCAAAGCCGCGCTTTGGGCGGCCTGGTGCGGGATGCGATTCTGATTGATTTGACTTGTCGGGTCAACCGTGCCAGACGTGATCCATCACGTCAAGACGCAAGTCTTTGTTGACAGTCTGACCAGCACCGCTGATTGACAGGGTGACGATACGGACGCCGGGGGTGTTGAAACTCAGTTCATGGGTATACGTGCCGGGAGCGGCGACACTTTGCTGGTTGAGCAGTTTGCCATTGGCGTCCGTGAGACTGACCTGGGCGGTGCCTGTGCCGTTGAGGATGGCCTGAACGCGGAAATTTTCATTGGCGCAACGGCGATATACGGCTGGATCGCGGTTGGTGTTGTATTCGAGGTTGTTGAGTTTGACCAGTTTGACCAGTTTGTTCATGTTGGCTTCCATTTGTCTCTAAAGTTGAGTAATATAGTCAATTATTGTGCAAGTTGTCGTCGGCAAGTTGTTGTCAGTGCTTCTTAAGCAATTTTATTCTTAAACAGCGAACAGGTCTAGTCAAAAAATGAATCATGTCGCACTAATTCAGTGTTTCGAACACGCAGATACCAGCATTACCGGTTGGGAGCAGTCTTTACAGGTTGGAGCGGTGCCTTCTTTACCTGTGTTGGTCGATGAAGCGAGTCTGCTGGTCAAGCAGATGATTATCGCGTATATGAATGACATGGGAAATGAGCCACCGGCAGTGGGTGAAGATTTGCTGGAAGTATTCAAGGCGCTGGTCAAGGGCGATCCGTCGTGGAATACGATTCGGGATAACTGTCGGGAACTGGTGTATTACAAAAATTGTCTCCTGATGGACCGTGCAGATGCCCTGCCGGCTAAACCGGAAACCATGGCTATCCGCACAGTACGGCATATTTTTCTGTTCATGAAAACCCGTGCCATACGTGAAGCCCGATTGGAGATGGCATGAAAGCTTTGCTGAAACGTTTGCGTGGTGTTGAGCGCGATATCATTCAGGCGCCTTCCGAAGATGCTGCCGATGCACCGTTTTATCAGCCACAGCACAATGAGGTCAATATCTTTGAAGCAGCATGGAGAAGACGCTTGCCCGTGATGTTGAAGGGTCCGACCGGTTGCGGAAAAACCCGTTTTCTGGAATACATGGCATGGAAACTCAAACGTCCATTGGTGACAGTGTCCTGTCATGAAGATTTAACCAGTTCCGATCTGATTGGCCGCTTTTTGCTGGAAGGGGATCAAACAGTCTGGCAGGATGGTCCGCTGACACGTGCGGTCAAGGTTGGCGCCATTTGTTATCTGGATGAGATTGTTGAAGCGCGCACGGACAGTACGGTCATTATTCATCCGTTGACTGACCATCGTCGCCAGTTGCCGTTGGAGAAAAAAGGCCAGGAAATTGAAGCGCATGAAGATTTCATGCTGGTTATTTCCTACAATCCCGGTTATCAGACGGTATTGAAAGATCTGAAACCATCAACCAAACAACGCTTTATTGGCATCAATTTTGATTATCCGACAGCGGAAATCGAGCGCAGCATTGTGCGCAACGAGGTACCCGATTTGCCAGAAGCGCTGCTCGATCCGTTGGTGGCGCTAGGGCAGCGTGCCCGCTCGCTCAAGGATCATGGGCTGGATGAAGCGACATCCACCCGTGCGCTGGTGTATGCCGCCAACATGATGGCGGCCGGGTTGACGGCGCAGGAAGCCTGTCAGGTGGCGCTCATTAATCCAGTGACGGATGACACAGAGCTCGCTGCGGCGCTGCTGGAAATCGTGCGTGCGCATTTTCCCGATTGATGGAGCGACTGTGACTGAGTCCATGACATTGCTGGCTATTCAGCAGCATCTGGCTGACCTGGAAGCCATCAGTTTTGTCGCGCATCGCGATGTACGGATTGCCTTGCCTCAGGTTGAAAAAGCGGGTGAAGCAGTAACATTGGAATGGATCAAGACTTGCCGCATTCTGTTCGAACACGATCGCGATGCGGGTAAAGCATTCATTCGTGGTAGCCAGCAGGCAGCCGAGGCATGTCCTGCCATTTTG
This sequence comes from Pseudomonadota bacterium, assembly GCA_021790625.1. Classification (GTDB taxonomy): domain Bacteria; phylum Pseudomonadota; class Gammaproteobacteria; order Burkholderiales; family Sulfuriferulaceae; genus Sulfuriferula. The sequence goes on from JAJYGL010000120.1 coordinate 5,742, forward strand.
ACGTGGACACAGGTCGCCCTGCGTTTTACGGCCTGGCGCGGCTCCTGGAAAGCGATGAATGGTTTTATGGAGCAATTACCGGCGGCCTGCGCGCTGCTTGGTGCAGAGGGAGTAGCGCGCTGGTCGGAACTGGGGTTGGCGTGGTGTGACCGGCATCTGGATTCCGGCGTGGCTTATTTCAATTGCCCGGTGGCAAGATTTGCCGGTTCGTTGGGTGTTGCTGGCATCGAGGAACTGGTGTTACCTAGTGTCGAGTTGTTTGCTTCACGCCGGTTGGCATTGGGTAGTTATTTGCATGGCGCATTGCGGGTGCGCGATTTGCTGGGTATTGCCGCTGTGGCGCAATGGGCGAAGCGCGGTGCTGATATTTTGCAGGCCGGGCGTTTGCGTGGAGAAGCATTTTTTCGCCTGGAATCGGAAGAAAGCATCGCTATTTTGCTGGAGCAGGTGTCAGGGTTTCGGCTTGATGCCCACCATCGCCTGTATCAATTGATCTTGCGAGCGTGGTTTGATGACGGGTTGGACATACTCGATAGCAATTGGTCGCCAGATCAAGGTCGCGCGTTTGTGGAAACCGATGGGCGGGCATTGTATTTGCCACGGGCCATGCCAGATACGGAAACGGCCATGTTATCGGTTTTGCATGCGGCCGGTCACGTGTTTTGCCACAGTTACGAGCAGGCGGATATTGAAGCGTTGTTTCGTGCGGCCGGTATGCAGCATCCTCCATTGGATGAGGAACAACGCATTACGTGGCGACCTCTGTTTGCGGCGTTTGGCGCAGACATGGTGCGATTCCAACTGATATTTGACATTTGCGAAGACTTGCGTGTCGACGCCAGCCTTGCGCGGCGTATTCCGAATTACATTCAGCGCTTGCTTCGTGCGACCGATATCCAGCAAATGCCGGATGGGGCGCCAGGCGCATATTATGCGTGGGCGCAGCGAACATTGTACTGGCTGGCCGGCGGTGCGCCTGTGGATGAGACACTGGAATTCTTGCGGGTGTTGTTGCAACCGGACGCCGCTGTGCTGGAGGCATGGCAGATTGCCACGGCATGGTATGCCCGTGTACTTGCCAACGAGACGGGCGCAGCGGCATTGCCACCCATTACACTGGCTGAGCGTGCAGACGCTTATCTGCCAGGGCGTTCGCCCAATGCAGCAAGGCCGGTGTATCCGCGTCACAGCCGTGATGCGAAGGGTCAATCGGACGCAGATGCAACAGATAGTGTTGCCGGAGAGCAGGAACTGAAACCGCCAGCACAGACGGCGCATCTGCCACAACAGGCGGCGGGGGAAGATCCGGATATGGATATTCCACCAGAAGACACAGCGGGTTCAGGTGGCCGGGTCGGTGTGGGAATTCCCCAACCCGCGCATGTGCAGGGGCAGGCGCGAGGACCGGAATACAGTGAAAAGGGCAAGCCATATGCCGAGTGGGATTATCGTGACCAGCGCTACAAGCCACAATGGGCCTGGGTGCAGGAAAAATTGCTGACTGAAACCGATGAATCAGAAGCAGCGCGATTGATGGAGCGATATGCCGCCGTGCTTAAACGGCTAAAACGCGCCATCAGCGCACAGAAACCCACGCGTATGGCGCCCAAGCGCCGTCAGTTTGAGGGCGAAGAGCTTGATTTGGATGCGACCATCACCTGGTCGGTGGAGCGGCGCAGCGGTATGGCGCCCAAAAGCAATATTTATCGGCAACGTCGCGTACAGCATCGCGATACGGCAGTCACTCTGTTGGCGGATTTGTCCACTTCCATCATGCAGACCAGCCCGCACGGTGGCCGGGTAGTAGACAGGATTCGTGCTGGCATGTTGCTGTTTGCAGAAAGCCTGGAAGCGATGGGTGATACATACAGTATGGCCGGGTTTGCATCGAAATATCGCGATGGGGTGAGTTATTACACCATCAAATCGTTTGACGAGCGTCTGAATTCGCATAGCCGTGCCATATTGGGCGGGCTGTCCGGGCGATTGGCAACCCGTATGGGGGCGGCTATTCGACACGCACTGTCCGGTTTTGATGCCGCACCTTCATCACGCCGTTTGTTGTTGATTTTGTCAGACGGCAGGCCTGCAGATTATGACGACGGCGGTGACGAGCGCTATTTGCAGGAAGATACCCGAATGGCCGTGAAGGAAGCGCTGGATTGCGGCGTGCATCCATTTTGCGTGACACTTGATGTGGCGGGTAGCGCATATTTGCCGCAGATTTTTGGCGAAGGGCATTACACGATTCTGGATCGCATTGACGATTTGCCGAAAAAACTGCCGGAAATTTATCTGCGCCTGCGCCGGTGAGTGGTCAGTGAGTGGTCGGTGAGTGCTTGCCGTAGCGTGAGTCACGCGCGTTCATATCGTGTTTATCCGTAACGGTTATGGCTGCGCATGGCGCGCTGCACTTCGCGTTCGGATTCACGGGTTTTTTCGGTGTCGCGTTTGTCGTGGGTTTTCTTGCCCTTGGCTAACGCAATATCGAGCTTGATGTGCGAACGTTTGAAGTGCAGGTTCAATGGCACTAGCGTGTAACCGGCACGCTCAACCTTGCCGATGAGTTTGTGGATTTCTTCGCTGTGCAGTAACAATTTGCGGGTGCGGGTGGCATCCGGGTGAATGTGGGTGGAGGCGGTGGGCAGCGCGGATATGTGCGCACCAATGAGGAAAATTTCCCCTTGTTTGATGACGACATAAGCCTCTTTGAGTTGCGCGCGACCGGCGCGGATGGCTTTGACTTCCCAACCATGCAGCATGATTCCTGCTTCGAATTTTTCTTCAATAAAATAATCGTGTTGGGCTTTTTTATTTTGAACGATACTCATCTGCTGATACCCGTCGTGTCTGCCCGGCTGCGCCGGTTGACACAAAACCTCATGAATCGGGTATTCTAGCAGTTTTGCAATGGAGTGGCAGCAAGGTCATGGCGGAGGTGAACAAAAGTGTGCTGGTCGCGCACAGTGCGCAGCAAATGTTCGATCTGGTTGATCGTGTGGAGGATTATCCACAGTTTTTGCCTTGGTGTGGTGGCAGTTCGGTCAGTTTTCGTTCGGCAGACAAGTTGGTGGCCAGTATCCAGATCGATTATATGCATGTTCGCCAGCAATTCAGTACGGAAAATTCAAATCAGCCACCCTATTTGATTCAGATTCGGTTGCTGGATGGGCCTTTTCGTCAATTGGATGGTGAATGGCGCTTCAAACCGCTGGGCAACGCAGCGTGTAAAATCGAGTTTGTGCTGCATTATGAATTTTCCAGCAAGTTGCTGGATACGGTATTGGGACCGGTGTTTAATTATATCGCCAACAGCTTTGTGGAAGCTTTTGTGGTGCGAGCAGAAAAAGTATATGGTGAGTCATGAGCGAAGTGATGACGGAAGCAGTGGAAATGATTGATGTCGAAGTGGCATATGCAAAACCGGATATGCAGATAATCATACCGGTCAATGTGCCTAAATATACGACGGTGGCGGCGGCTGTGACGGCATCAGGAATTCAGGAAAAATTTCCTGAAATCGATCTCGTGCGTAATAAGTTCGGTGTATTTGGCAAGCAGGCGAAGGCCGAGCAGATATTGCAACGGGGCGATCGGGTGGAAATTTATCGGCCGCTGATTGCTGACCCAAAAGCGGTGCGTCAGCAACGTGCGCAGGCAGGCAAGGCGATGAAAAAAGGCGGAGGGGATTTGTCCACCGCATAATCTTTGAAATTCACACCGACCTGTTTCGTTATTGTGACCATGCAGGAATGAATCGGTGATTGCCCCACCAGTCCGGTCGTGGCGTGGTCATCAGGTGGTTGCCGGGAATGGGGATGGAAATTTCCGCTTTTGCGGTTTTGCCGTATAATGGCGCTTTGTGTGGAATTGTCAATCATGCGTGTCATTCAGAAAGCGCTCACCTTCGATGATGTATTGCTGGTGCCGGCGCACTCCGATGTATTGCCGCGCGATGTCAGCCTGCAAACCCGGCTCACGCGCGATATTCAACTGAATCTTCCTCTGTTGTCCGCTGCCATGGATACGGTAACCGAAGCACCGATGGCCATCGCGCTCGCGCAGGAAGGCGGCATTGGTATTGTCCATAAAAACATGGGCATCGAGCAACAGGCCATGCAGGTGGCCTGGGTCAAACGTTTTGAGTCAGGCGTGGTCAAGGAACCGGTAACGGTCACCCCTGACATGACTGTGCGCGAAGTACAGGCGTTGCGGCAGCGGTATGGCATTTCCGGTTTGCCGGTGGTGGGAGCCGACGGCAAAGTGGTTGGCATTGTCACCAATCGCGATTTGCGCTTTGAAACGCAACTTGATCAACCGGTCGGGCAGATCATGATTCCGCGTGAACGTCTGGTGACGGTCAAAGAGGGGGCAAGCCGCGCTGAAGTGCAGGCATTGTTACACCAGCATCGCATCGAACGCTTGCTGGTAGTGAATGAGGCGTTTGAACTGCGTGGATTGGTGACGCTGAAAGATATCCAGAAATCCTCCGAACATCCAGATGCCAGCAAGGATAATCAGGGACGTTTGCGCGTCGGTGCGGCGGTCAGTGTCGGTGCGGGTACGGAAGATCGGGTAGTGGCGCTCGCGCAGGCCGGGGTGGATGTGTTGGTGGTCGATACGGCGCATGGACACTCCAAAGGCGTGTTGGAGCGGGTGCGTTGGGTCAAGCAGAATTTCCCGCAGATTCAGGTCGTTGGCGGCAATATCGCGACTGGCGCTGCGGCGCTGGCGCTGGTGGATCATGGCGCCGATGCGGTCAAAGTGGGTATTGGCCCCGGGTCGATTTGTACCACCCGTATTGTGGCCGGGGTGGGTGTACCACAAATTACCGCCATCCAGAACGTTGCGCTGGCTTTACGCGGGTCGGGTGTGCCCTTGATTGCTGACGGTGGGATACGCTACTCCGGCGATATTGCCAAAGCCATTGCGGCAGGCGCAGATACGGTCATGCTGGGCGGCCTGTTTGCCGGCACGGAAGAAGCGCCGGGTGAAATCGAGCTGTTTCAGGGACGTTCGTATAAATCCTATCGTGGTATGGGGTCGTTGGGCGCGATGCAAAAAGGCTCCAGTGATCGTTATTTTCAGGATGCCTCATCGGGTGTGGACAAGTTTGTGCCTGAAGGCATCGAAGGCCGTGTGCCTTATAAGGGTAGCGTGCTGGCGGTGATACACCAATTGATGGGAGGATTGCGTTCCAGCATGGGTTATCTTGGTTGTGCCACGATTGCGCACATGCAGGATGCAGCCGAATTCGTGGAAATCACTGTGGCAGGCGTGCGGGAATCGCATGTGCATGACGTGCAGATTACCAAAGAAGCGCCCAATTACCGCATTGACTGACCGCAGTCTTTTATTATGATGTTTGATTTATGACGATTGATCAAAAAATTCTCATTCTGGATTTCGGTTCTCAATACACGCAATTGATCGCCCGGCGCGTGCGCGAAATCAATGTATATTGCGAGTTGCACCCGTTCGATGTGAGCGAGGCTTTCGTGCGCGAATTCAAACCTTCCGGCATTATTCTGTCGGGTGGGCCAGCGTCCGTTACGGGCGATGATACGCCGCGCGCACCGCAGTGTGTGTTCGAATTGGGCGTGCCTGTATTCGGCATCTGTTATGGTATGCAGACGATGGCGGCTCAATTGGGTGGGCAGGTGGAATCGGCGCGTGAGCGCGAGTTTGGCTATGCGCAAGTAGAAGTCGTTGCCGAGAACGAATTGCTGCGTGGTATTTATGACACGCTGGACGTGCACCGGCAACCCGTGCTCGATGTGTGGATGAGCCATGGCGATAAAGTGACGGCATTGCCAGCGGGTTTTACGACCATCGCCGGCAATGCGGCAACGCCCATCGCTGGCATGGCGGATGAATCCCGTCGTTTTTATGGCGTGCAGTTTCATCCGGAAGTTACCCATACCCGGCAGGGAAAAGCCATGCTCAAACGCTTTGTGCATGACATCTGTGGTCTGGGCGGGCACTGGCGCATGCCGACTTTTGTCGATGAAGCCATCACGAAAATTCGCGCAACTGTCGGTGATGAACAGGTCTTGCTGGGACTGTCCGGCGGCGTGGATTCTTCGGTGCTGGCGGCGTTGCTGCATCGCGCCATCGGTGATCGCCTGGTTTGTGTGTTTGTCGATAATGGTCTGTTGCGGCTGGATGAGGCCGAACAAGTCATGGCGACATTTGCCCGCCATCTCGGCGTACGGGTCATCCATGTCGATGCTTCCCATGATTTCATGCGCGAGCTTGCCGGGCAAACTGACCCGGAAGCCAAACGCAAAATCATCGGACGCGTCTTTGTGGAAGTTTTCCAGCGCGAGGCTGCAAAATTACCCGAAGTGCGCTGGTTGGCGCAAGGCACCATTTATCCCGATGTCATTGAATCTGCCGGAGCGGGAACCAAAAAAGCCCATGCCATCAAATCACACCACAATGTTGGCGGGTTGCCCGAGCAACTGCACCTGAAACTGCTCGAACCCTTGCGCGAACTGTTCAAAGATGAAGTACGCGAATTGGGCATCACCCTGGGACTGCCGCGCGACATGGTTTATCGCCATCCTTTCCCGGGACCCGGCCTTGGGGTACGTATTCTCGGCGAAGTGCGGATTGAATACGCCGCACTGCTGCGCGCGGCTGACGCCATTTTCATGGAAGAATTGCATGCAGCCGGCTGGTATGACCAGGTAGCCCAAGCCTTTGCCGTGTTCTTGCCCGTGCGTTCCGTTGGTGTCATGGGCGATGGCCGAACTTACGAACACGTCGTTGCCTTGCGCGCTGTACAAACGACCGATTTCATGACCGCACACTGGGCGCACCTGCCTTACGAATTGCTAGGCCGCATTTCCAACCGCATCATCAACGAAGTGCGTGGCATCAATCGCGTGGTGTATGATATTTCCGGAAAACCGCCAGCGACGATCGAGTGGGAATAATCCCGCGTCTGGCAGTGGCTGGCATCCGCTGGCGTCAAAGCGTGCATAAGTCATCGTAAATATTGATGTTTTTTTGTTTTAGTCTGGAATTGACTGGCATTGCTTGGCAACGCCAAGCACGCTTTTTTCATGGCATTACGGATGGTACTATGTGCCTGTGATGCCATGGGTTGTGCTCGACACCATGTCATAGGCCGATTGTTTGCGAGGTGGCAAAAAGTGAAATCGCATTGCCGCAGTTCGAGGAACGATGGACCGGTGGTTACATCTTTGAGAACGAGTGGCAAAGCTTCCATACTCGCCAGAACCGCGACCTGGAGCTTGTGACGGCTGCGCATACCTACGACCGGCCAGGTCGCTACACCGTTGCGGTCAAGGTCATCGATGTTTTTGGTAACGACACGATGACGCTCGTGCCGGTGAATGTTGGTTAATGCGAACCCAGAGCGAAAACGCTTGAATGACGGGCAGGAGGTAGGGATGATGCAAAACGATATAACACGATCCCAGGCGCTCAATGAAGCGCTGAAGCAGCCGAATGGAGCACGTTTCTATCGCTGCGCCCTTCAGGTTAATCCGTTCGCTTACCACAGTCGCCATGCCAAGCAATCCGCTTTTCAAAGCGAAGTGGACTATAACGCGGCGATCATCGAGGCTTGTCATAGCAATGGTATTGAGGCGATTGCCGTCACAGATCACTATCGAGTCAGCGACTCGTTTGGCCTAATCAGAGCGGCTCGGGCGGCAGGTATTTTCGCATTCGGTGGCTTCGAGGCGGCAACCAGTGACGGTGTTCATTTCTTGTGCCTTTATGATCCTGACAAAGACAACCGCCTGGAACGTTTTATTGGCGAATTGGGTGTGCGCGATCACGCGGCGCTCTCACCACTCGGCGACAAAAACTGTCTTGATCTGCTTGACTGTGTCCACCGCCAGGGCGGCATCGCGATTGCTGCCCACGTCGCGGCAGACAACGGTTTGTTGGCGACACTTGAGGGCCAGCCGCGTATGAATGCGTGGAAATCCCTTGATCTGTACGCTTGCGCGCTGCCTGGGCCAGTTGGCGACGCTCCGAAAAATGTGCGTGCCATTCTGGAGAACAAGGATGCGGCGCATAGGCGGGAACGCCCCGTCGCCATTATCAATGCATCCGATGTGAACAGCTCAGAGGATTTGGCTGAGCCACGGTCAAGCTGCTTTATCAAAATGTCGGCTCTGTCGGTTGAGGGCCTGCGGCAAGCGTTTCTTGATCCAGAGTCTCGGATACGTCTGCACAGTGCTCCGTACCCCGAGCCACATGCCGAGTTCATCGCCATAGCTTGGGAAGGCGGTTTCCTTGACGGAACGCGTCTGCATTTCAACGGCAACCTGAATGTGCTGGTGGGGGGGCGTGGAACGGGGAAATCGACGGTCATCGAGAGCCTTCGCTACACCCTTGCCATCAATCCCATTGGAGAGGAGGCCAACAAGGCCCACCAAGGTGTTCTGAAGCACGTTCTGAAGAGCGGCACCAAAATTTCGCTGCTCGTGCGCTCACATCATCCCGCCAAGCATGATTACACCATCGAGCGGACGATACCCAACCCGCCTGTTGTTAAGGACGAGCTTGGTAACGTTCTAAACCTGTCGCCCCTTGATGTGGCGCCGGGCGTTGAGATATTCGGTCAACACGAAATCTCTGAACTGACCAAGAGTCGCGAGAAGCTGACGCTCCTACTAGAGCGATTTGTCGAGCGTGATCCGAATGCCGGCGCCCAGAAAGCGAAATTGCGCCTGGAGCTCGAACGGTCCCGCGGCCGGATCGCTGATGTGCAACGAGAAATCAAGCTGATCGAGGAGCGCCTTAGCCTTTTGCCGGGCCTGGAAGAAACGCAAAAGCGCTTTCAGGACGCTGGGCTGGAGGAACGCCTGAAGGAGAAGAGTCTTCTGGTGCGGGAGGAGCGAATTTTGGCGACCATCAAGGAAAGGCTGGCTCCGGTTGCGACGTTGCGCCAGGAGCTAGCCGGGCTCCTGCCGATCGATACAGCTTTCCTATCCGCCAAGGCATTGGAAGGTCTCCCGAACAGTACGATGTTGATCGAGGGGGCAGTGATCCTCGACCGAGTGACTGCGCAACTCCAAGCGGTTGCAGGACAGATTGAGCAGACGCTTGCCTCGTCCAACATTGCCCTGTCGGCCTTGCGTAGCCGTTGGGACGAACGCAGGCAAACAGCAGAAGCCACCTACCAGGCCATCTTGCGCGAGCTTCAGAAATCCAAGATTGACGGCGAGGAGTTCATCCGTCTGCGCCGGCAGATCGAGGAATTGAGGCCATTGCGGGAGAAAAAGGAAACCCTCACTCGGGACTTGGCTGCATACCAGCAGAATCGCCGCAACTTGCTGGATGAATGGTTCAATCTCCAGTCCGCCGAGTATCGTGCCCTGGAAAAGGCAGCCAAGCGTGTTTCCAAGAAACTGTGTGGTCGGGTGCGGGCCATGGTTACGATGGGGGGTAATCGTGAACCGCTCGAAAAGCTTCTGCGTGATGAAATTGGCGGAAATCTTGCGGCATTGCTGGAGCGTTTGAAAAGCCGCGACACCCTGTCACTGCTGGATTTCGCACAACGTTGTCGTGAGGGCAAAGATTCACTCGTCAGTAATTACGGTCTTTCGCCCGCAGCAGCGGAGCGGCTTGCCCAGGCAGGGCCTGATATTTTCATGAGGCTGGAAGAGCTGGAGTTGCCCGCGACTACCAAGGTCGAGCTAAACACCTCGTCCGAGGGGGAGCCGGAAACGTGGCAAACGATCGAAGCGCTCTCGACCGGCCAAAAAGCAACGGCCGTTCTCTTGCTGCTGCTCCTTGAGTCAGAAGCCCCTCTCGTCGTAGATCAGCCTGAGGACGATCTGGATAACCGTTTCATTACGGAAGGCGTCGTACCGACGATGAAGGACGAAAAGCGTAAGCGGCAGTTTGTCTTTTCGACACACAACGCCAATATCCCGGTGCTTGGCGACGCCGAGCTAATTATCGGTCTGTCGACCGGCGTTCAGCATGAAACTGTTCAAGGGCGCATCAACGAACGGCACATGGGCTCGATTGATATGGCGCCCGTGCGCGAGATGGTCGAGGAAATCCTTGAAGGCGGTAAAGCCGCCTTTGAAATGCGCCGCCAAAAATATGGATTTTAGATATGACCATTACCTACACCGAATTGCTTGAAATCATCCGTAACGGCGAAAACTCAGGCGTCGAATTCAAGCGCGATGATATTCAGAACCATGACTTGGCGAAAGAACTCGTCGCCTTTTCCAACCTTGAGGGGGGGATTGTCCTGCTGGGGGTTGAGGATGATGGAAGCATCAGCGGCATCACGCGGCAACGCCTCGAAGAGTGGGTCATGACGTCCTGCCGGGACAAAATACGGCCTGGGCTGATTCCGTTCTACGAGCAGATCAAAGACGTTGAACCCGGAAAGGACGTTGCGATTGTGCGTGTTTCACGCGGATTTGATGTTCACACCCTTTGGCATAACAACAAGAACGCATATTTTATTCGAGTTGGAACCCAGAGCCGCGAGCCAACGCCGGAAGAATTGGGGCGGCTTTTTCAGCAGCGAGGCAGCTTCCGTGCCGAACTGCGGCCCGTGTCCGGCGCAACCTTGGCTGATCTGGATATGCGGCGCCTTTCGAATTATTTCGCATATGTGAGAGGACAAGATGCGCCTGCGGTCAATGACGAATCCGCGTGGACGACCCTTTTGTTTAACACGGAGATCATGGTCGAGGACGGCATTACCGTTTCGGGCATTCTTCTGTTCGGCAGGACGCCTAATCGATTCCTGCCGCAGGCCGGTATCGATGCCGTAGCTTATCCGGGCGTGGAGAAAGACTATGCGGCCCGTGAAAGGGTTGCTTTGCGGGGGCCTATGTCGCCATTACTAAGCGATGCTGGCGAGATTGTCGAGGCGGGCTTGGTCGAGCAAGCCATTGCTTTCGTCCAACGCAACACTCCGATTGGCGGGCAGCTTGAGGATGGTGGCGCGCGTCGCGAGAGCCGTCCGGCCTATCCCGTCGAGGCCATTCGCGAGGCAATTGTTAATGCCCTGGTTCATCGCGACTATTTGCTCTCTAGCACTGATATAGAGCTTTCAATCTATGATGATCGGCTGGAAATCACATCTCCTGGCAGATTGCCTAATGGCATTACTCCGGCGCGGATGCTGACCGGCTGCCGTGCGGCACGAAATCAGCTTATCAAAGACGTTATGCGTGATTATGGTTATCTTGAACATTCTGGCATGGGTGTTCCTCGGAAAATTGTTAAATGCATGCGGGAACACAATAGAACCGAACCGCAACTTATTGAGGATGGGGAGCGCTTCACGGTTCGACTCCTCCGGTGAGTCGTGTGGTCATTGCATGATCTCTTCCGTCATAGGTGGAATACAATGATGAACATGGTATTTTCATGGCACCAGTTGTAGGCGCGCATCATAAGTCCTTATTTCTATTGTGCTTTTCTCGCTTGTTGACGATCGAGTGGGAGTGATGTTTTTTATAACATATTGATTATATTTGATATATAAAATGCTATTGATCCTCTTGCCTTGCTGGTTTGAAACCCCGGCCTTCAGGCCGGAAGGAGCGCCGAACTCCTTCCTGAAGGCCGGTGACCATATTGCTGGTGTGCTCAACACGATCAATGGTATTTTCCATGATCGTTCTGAGGCGGTGTTCATCCTGCACTGTTTCCAGAAGAAGAGCAAGAGCGGGATCGCTACGCCGAAAGAGGACATGGACATCATTCGCGCCCGGCTGAAGGTGGCTGAGGCGCTGGCAAAGGAGTTACGGTATGGCTAAGCGCATGATTGAAGGCATCGAGATCGAAACTGGCTCGGGCAATGTCTTTG
>JAJYGL010000069.1 GCA_021790625.1 Pseudomonadota bacterium
AATCTGGCGTTAGACGAGCAGCGTATTGCTTTACAGACTTTGCTTGGGGCAGGATTGCCAGACGAGGTGATGAAATGAAAAAAATCTGGCTTGCCGGTTGGTGGTTGGCGCAGGTGTTTGCGCTGGGCATGGCGTGCGCGGACGATGACGATATGCCGGCACCGCCGCCACCACAACCAGCACAGGCTGCGGTGGTCGTCGCTCCATTACACAGGCAATGGTTGAACCGGGATGCGCTGGCGTACGGGCAGGTGGTGAGTGATGTGCGCCGCAGCCTGAATCTGAGCGTACCTCGGGCAGTTCGGGTGATGTCAGTGCGGGTGTTGCAGGGCGACGCTGTGGTCAAAGGGCAAGCATTATTGACGCTTGTCAATGCGCCGGATGCAGAACAATCGATGCAGAAGGCGCGGGAAACCTTGGCCTACGCGCGACGGGAGCAAGTCCGTATTGCTGGATTGGTCAAGGCGCGTCTGGCGACAGCGGCACAGCTTTCTGCCGCAAACAAGGTGCTGGCTGATGCGAAAGCAGCCTGGCGGGCGCAACAGGCGACAGGGGCGGATCATACGGTGACGGTGTTACGTGCGCCTGCTAACGGGTATGTCGTGGCGGTGAATGTGGCGGTCGGGGATCGTCCGGCGGCGGGAATCACGCTATTGCAGTTGGCTTCATCCCGCGCACAGGAAGCCTTGCTTGCGGTTGAGGCGACTGATGCGCTGCGGTTGAAGTTGGGCGCTGCAGTGCAGCTGGTTTCCGTGTTGCGTCCTGAAGTCAGGGCAGAGGGGAAGGTTGTTCGGGTGGCATCTGCATTGGTGAACGGGAGCCTGACAGTGCGGGTGAACGTACCGACAGGACAGTTTTTGCCTGGTGAGCAAGTTAGCGCCAGCGTAACGTTGGCGCGGTTGTTTGGCGATGTTGTGCCTCGGTCGGCGGTGTTGCCGGACGATAATGGTTTTCATGTGTATCAGGTGCGGGCAGGTCACGCCGTGCTGGTGCCGGTAAAAATAAGTCTGGAACGTGGGAATCTGACGCTGGTGGAAGGGGCGCTGTCGACTGATTTGCCGGTGGTGACGCTGGGTAATTATGAACTGCAACCGGGGATGGCCGTGCGGGAAACCCAACCGGCGCCACCAGATACGCACGGCGGTTCATGATGGCTTGGATGCAGGTTCATCGTCGGTCGATTTTGTTTGTGCTCATGGTATTGGCGCTGGCGGGTACCTTGGCGAGTTTTTATCTGCCTGTTTCCCTGTTTCCGAACACCTCGTTCCCACGTGTGATGTTGGCGCTGGATGCCGGAGACCGGCCAGCGGATTTGATGATGTTGTCGGTGACGCAACCGGTGGAAGAAGCAGTACGACGGGTTCCAGGAGTCAGATCTGTACGTTCGACCACCAGCCGTGGTTCAGCAGATGTGTCGGTAAACTTTGACTGGGGAACCGACATGTCGATGGCGACGACCATGCTGAGTCAGGCTGTCGCACAAATTATGCCGACGCTACCAGCCGGGACGCGGTTGGACGTGCGGCGGATGGATCCGGCGGTTTACCCCATGCTGGCGTACAGCCTGACATCGGATACCTGGTCGCAGGCACAGTTGTACGATTTGGCGCGCTATCAGTTGCGCCCGTTGTTGCTGGGCGTGAATGGGGTAGCGCAGGTGGGCGTGCAGGGCGGCGAGCAGGAGGAATATCAGGTGTTTGTCGATCCGGCGCGGCTTGATGCGTATGGTATCGGTATGCAGGATGTGGTGCAGGCGCTGGCGGCCGCCAACGTGGAAGTAGCGACTGGCCGGATGGAAGATCATGACAAGTTATATTTGGTCGTGGTGAATACCCGTTTGCATTCGCTGGCCGATTTGCGTCAACTGGTGTTGCGCGCGCCGTCGGGTAGCTTGATTCCACTGGCACGGATTGCCGATATCCGCGATGGGGTCGTTCCGCATTGGACACGGGTGACGGCGAACGGCAAGCAGGCGGTGTTGCTGAATATTTATCAACAGCGGGGCGGTAACAGTGTACAGGTATCACGCGACGTGGCGGCCAGATTGGCTGGATACCGTTCGCATCTGTCCTCCGGGGTGCATCTGTCGAACTGGTATGATCAGAGCGAATTGATCCTGGCTTCGGCGCTTAGCGTGCGCGATGCCATGATAGGGGGAACCATACTGGCGATTCTGACCGTGTGGCTGTTTTTGCGCAATGCTCGCATCACGTTGATTGCCCTGGTGATTGTGCCTGCAGTGCTGGCGATTACCGTGCTGGTCATGTCCGTGTTGCACATGAGCTTTAATATCATGACCTTGGGCGGTATGGCAGCGGCAGTGGGTCTGATTATCGATGATGCCATCACGATGACTGAGTATATTGTGCGCCGTCTGCGGGATGGTAGCGGTGCTGTGGCCCCACGCATTCATCAGGCGGTGCAGGAGTTTGTGTTGCCACTGGCCGGGTCTTCAGCGTCGACTATCGTGATATTCGTGCCGCTGGCATTTTTGACTGGCGTGACCGGGGCTTTTTTCAAGGCGCTGTCATTGACCATGGGCGTTAGTTTGTTGATTTCTTTTTTTGTTACCTGGTTGGCTGCCCCGATTTTGTCGGAATATTTGTTGCATGAATCGGAAACGGGCGAAGATGGCGCGTTCATGCGGCGCGTACAGGATCTTTATAGTCGGGTTCTGCGTGCGATGCTCAAGCGTCCACAATGGGTGTTGCTGCTGTTATTGCCGATTGTGTTGGTTGGTTGGCTGGCATTGAGCAATATCGGTACTGGTTTTATGCCGGCGATGGATGAAGGCGGATTCACGATGGATTATCTTTCGCTGCCAGGCACTTCGCTCACCGAGACCAACCGGTTGCTAAATCAGGTCGAGGCCATCCTCAAGGCTGACCCGGATGTGGCGACGTGGTCGCGCCGAACCGGCGCACAACTGGGTGGTGGTATCACCGAGGCGAATGAGGGCGATTTTTCCATTCGTCTGCGGCATGGAAAGCGGGCCCCGATTGAAGCGGTGATGGAGCGTGTGCGCATCAAGATTCAGGAACAGGTGCCTGGACTGGATATCGAGCTGTCGCAATTGATGGAAGATGAAATCGGAGATTTGACATCGGTGCCGCAACCCATCGAGATCAAGCTGTTCGGTGATGATGCTGCGCAGCTTCAGCGAGCCGCTCTGCGTGTCCAGAGCGAAATCGGCCGAATCGCTGGTGTGGTGGATACCCGTGATGGTATTCATCCGGCAGGTAATGCGCTGGAAGTTCATGTTGACCGGGCACGCGCTGCGCTGGAAGGGATGACGGTTGATGGCATCATGCAGACGGTGAGCGTGGATCTGGCGGGTACGGTGGCAACAGCCATTCAGCACGTGCCAAAGTTGATTGGCGTGCGCGTGTGGTTGCCACCTGCCATGCGCCAGCGTGATAATGATATTCTCCACTTGCGTATTCGCGCTTCGGATGGGCATTTTTTTCCTTTGGGCAGAGTAGCCAGTGTGCGGTCGATTAGCGGGCAACCGCAAATCGAACGGGAAAATCTTCGCCACATGATTGCGGTGACGGCGCGCATCAGTGGTCGATCGATGGGAGCGGTGATGCCGCAAGTGCGGCGGGTGGTGTTGGCGCGCGGCAATCTTCCATCTGGCATGTATGTCGAATTTGGCGGCTTGTACGCCCAGCAGCAAGCGGCGTTTCGTGGCATGATGCTGGTTTTTGTGGCGGCGTTTGGCCTGGTGCTGG
>JAJYGL010000009.1 GCA_021790625.1 Pseudomonadota bacterium
TTCTGGCCGGCGCCTGTGAGATGGATGAACATTTCCGCACCGCGCCATTGGCACAGAACATGCCGGTCATCATGGCAGTATTGGGTATCTGGTATAACGATTTCTGGGGTGCGCAAAGTCAGGCGGTTTTTCCGTATGACCAATACCTTGCCCGTCTGCCGGCGTATCTGCAACAACTGGATATGGAAAGCAATGGCAAGGGTGTGACCTTGCAGGGCGAAGCGGTACAGTGCGCGACCGGCCCGATTATTTGGGGCGAACCGGGCACCAATGGGCAACACGCCTTTTATCAATTGTTGCATCAGGGTACACGCTTGATTCCTGTTGATTTTTTGGCTGCGGCTAAGTCACGCCGTCCACTCGGTCATCAGCATGAAACCTTGCTGGCGAATTGTTTTGCGCAAAGCCGTGCATTGATGCTGGGAAAAACGGCTGACGAAGTGGACGCCGAATTGCGTGTAGCGGGGCTGGATGAAGCAGCGCGCAAAGCGTTGTTGCCGCACAAACTGTTCCCCGGTAATCGTCCATCCAATACGTTGATGTATCGGATGCTCGATGCGCGTACTTTGGGTGCAATTGTGGCATTGTATGAGCACAAAGTGTTTGTGCAGGGCGCCATCTGGCGTATCAATTCATTCGATCAATGGGGCGTCGAGTTGGGTAAACAACTCGCGCTGCAAATTGAGCCTGATCTGATCGATGATGAACGTCCACTGGCATATGACGCCTCGACGAACGGATTGATTGGCTTGCTACGCGAATGGCATGAAACAGAATAAGCGCTGATTCATTCCGTCATCGCGGCCATGTGGGAATCAATCAGCGGTTCCTGAATTTTTCTGGGTGTTTCGTTTGGAAAAATAGCGCGTATACTGCATCCATATCGTTTGTGTCCTCATATGAGGAAAATAAAATGACAACGACTGGGTATGCCCATCGGGGGTCGCATGGCGGCTTGAAACCGATCGGACAGTACCGGCCGCGTGGAAAGTCGTGAGAAGGACCATGTCCGGATTACCGAGAAGGAATTGGCCGGACATCTGAGCGTATTTTGTATGCCTGATTCTGTTTTCTGGTCGATGACAAGGAGGTGTGATATGAAATTGCAAAAGTTTTCCATTGTATTGGCAGCGTTGCTGGCAGTGCTGCCTTTGGCGCGGGCCAATGCGGCCAACCCGGCTTATGTCAACGGTGGCGTCGGGCTGGAGGAACAGGCGATGATGCATCGTATCGCCAGGGAATTTCCCCTGCACATGGAATTTTCCAAAGGCAAGGATGGTGCGTTTGCAGCGGATATTCCGGTGACGATCATGGATGAAAGCGGCAAGGTGGTGTTCGATCTGCCCAAGGCCGGCCCCATGCTGGACGTGATGCTGCCCAAGGGCAAATACAGCATCAGGGCATCTTCTGACGGCGTGCCGCAGTCGGCCGACGTGGTACTGGACGGTAAACGTCATGCCAAGACGGTGATTCTGCACTGGGGTGAGGCGATGAAGAAATAATCCGGGAGATGGGATGGACGCCTTCCTCCCTATGGGGAGCGGAGGTAAGCATCAAGGAACCGCTGATTTATTCCTCCATAAGCCGCGTTACGGGTCAAATCGGGAAGGTCGCGATGCGTGCGGCGCAGGTCATGGTCAGGACTTTGGCACCAAGCCGTACAGGCCAAGCGAGCGCCCGGTCTGACCGCAACTGCCTCGTTGGCAACGAGCGAATATGCTCGGCAGGACAGGGCTTGAACTGTTTCAATAACATCATGGCGCATCGTCGTCATGGATGTTTGCCGGGTTGAAATCCATCAGTATGTACCCTTGCTGTTGCAACCAATGCACGATTTCGACCAGATGGTTGTCGGCAGTGGGAAAAATATCGTGAAAAATCAGAAGAACTGGCGTTTCGGATGCCGGAGTTTTCTGCATGATACCGACGATGTTGTGTTCGATATCGGCGACCGAGTTGACCGGGTTGGCATCACCAACCGTGTGGCCAAGGATAATCTGGTAACCCAGGTCGTGTGCGGCGGTCTGCACGGCGAAGGTATCGACGAGATAGGGGGGGCGGAACAGTTTGGGCGCGCCGTCTGGCAAGGGTGCTGCATCGTGTTCCCAGGCCAGTATTTCGGCTTTGATTTCGTTGCTGTCGTCCTGCCATGGCCAGCGAAACCAAGCGTGATGCGCCGTGTGGCAGCCAACATAGTGCCCGGCTTTGCGTACGTCGGCAACCAGTTGCGGGTATTTTGACATGCTGCCCTTGTGTATCCACATTTCATAGGGGGCGTAGTATTTGCGCTGACTGAATAAAGTGTCTGGTGCGTTGCCGACCATAAAAAATGCGGCTTTGACCGGTTTTCCTGCCGGATCGTCAAGCTGCGCCAGTGCGGCAAGCACTTTTTCTGTTTTGCCTGGCAGCGGGCCATCGTCGAAAGACAGCATGAATGTGCGGTGTGGCGTCTGATTGGTCGTATGTTTATCTGTGTGGCTATCTGTGTGGCTATCTGTGTCTGCGTGCGCCAGACCAACACCTGCCAACATTAACAACATGAATATTATCAATAAAATGTATTGAAATAGCGAATATCGTAATACCATGGGTGCTGTCATAACATCCCTCCGTTGACGGAAATCACTTGCCCTGAAATATAGGAAGCAGCATCGGACGCCAGAAATGCGACCAGATGGGCGACTTCTTCCGGACGACCTGCCCGCTGTTGCGGCACCAACTGACGGATGCGTTCCGGGTTGAAATATTGTTCACTCATGGGTGATTCGATAATGCCGGGCGCGACGACATTGACCAGAATGCCGCGCGAGGCAACTTCTTGCGCCAGTGACTTGCTGGCGCCAATGAGTCCTGCCTTGGCAGCGGCATAATTGGCTTGACCGCGGTTGCCGGCAATACCGGCGATGGAAGCAATACTGATGATGCGACCCCAGCGGGTGCGTATCATGGGTAATAACAGTGGTTGAGTGACATGAAAAAAACTGTTGAGGGATGTATCGATCACACGGTGCCATTGTTGCGGTGTCATGCCGGCCAGCGGGGCGTCATCATGTATGCCGGCGTTGTTGACGATGATTTGTATCGGCCCGTGGCTGTCAACATGTTGTTCGAGCAGGCGCTGGCATTGCTCGCTGTCGGTGACATCCAAGCACAGGGTTTCGGCATGGCCGCCACCGGTACGGATGATATCGACCACCGCTTCTGCCTTGTCGGGATGCTGATTGGCGTGAACCAAGATATGTATGCCATCGGCAGCCAGACGTTGGCTGATGGCAGCACCAATGGCGCCGCTTCCACCGGTGACCAGTGCCCATTTCATGTGCTGCCTCCGGTGTGACGAAGTGGTGAAACGTCGAAGATGAGCCTGCCCTGCGCCGGGACTGCCATGGACAGGGTGCCTGCGCGTTCGCGTGCCAGCACATGCAGCAACGGTAAAATATGAGCGGCAGGCGTATTGGTGCGCAGGGTGGCAGATGCGTCATGGTGAGATGGCTGATTCGTCGCATCGTATTGCCATGTCAACTGCGCCAGGCTTTGATCTGTGATGGCAGGTTGCAATAACAGGGCGCAGCCAAAGGCATGGGGAATGGATTCCGTGTGAGCAAGGGGAAAAGGAAATGGCATGTCGTAGATGACCAGTAAGACAGGGGCGTTTCCCGTGGCAATCTGGGTCGCGGCTTCCAGTAGTCCGCTGCCCGCTGTGTGGTGATGCCAGGCGATGCTGGTTG
>JAJYGL010000148.1 GCA_021790625.1 Pseudomonadota bacterium
AGTAATGCGGTAAAATGAAGTCCGACTTTACCACCGCGCCGCACGCCCTTGCTCTTGATAAGGGAGCGGCGAGCGGCACCGTGGAAAAGTCTACGAGGGCCTTGCACACAAAAAACCTGATACCCCCAAAATTGGTTGTGTATGCGTGCTTGAGCCAGTTATTGGCACTCAAAATCTTCAGGTTTTTCAGCATGACAGCAATTCATCAATATTAGCAATGGGAAAAAATAAAAAAACATTCCCTTCATTTTCAAAAAGATTAACCTATACTACAGCTTTTTTTTGTTTGTTTTTTTTCTTTTATTTATCAGCCGCAATAACAGAATTGGCGCTTGGTGTAAAAATTGACTTGCCATTTGTTGTTATTGTTATTTTAATATTTTCCGCTTCGCTATTTCCAGCGGGAATTTTTTATTATTTTTTCGGTGTTGTAAAAAAAGAAAGAATCCAAATTGCGTATCATCCGTCAAAATTGTTTTATTTTATTCTATTGCCAATGATGCTGGCATCCATAGTGTTTGGCATAATTTCTGGCAATCTAAAAGGGAGTGGCGAGTTAATTCAGCAACAACAAGCGGAACATAAAGAAAAAGAAATTAAGGATAAAATCGCAGCAGAACAAGAAAGATTTAGAAGCATGACGCCTGAGGAACGAAAACAAGCCCAAATAGCTCAGGAAAATGAAATAATTGACAAGGCAGAAGATTTGTTAAGAAGATGGAAAATTCTTGCCAAATGGAAAGAAGATTCTCTTAGCGGGAAAGAGCATGGGGAACCTAGTAGTCACGATCAAATCACTCCTCAAGAATTGAATGACATGACTGCCAGTTTAGATAAAATTAATACAAATCAACCGAACAATAAAAAAGTTAGGGCGTTGCTGTTAGATATTAAGAACGCTCAAATAGAGAGCCTGAAAATTGCAAAATTAGAACTTGAAATTGAGTCAAAAAATATTCGCATTGGATATGCAGAAAAATTGCAAAATTTATTTCTTGATCAACAAATAGAAGCAACTATTTCCGCAGAAGGAAAGAATAAAGACACGCTGCATATATATATGCCTCTTGCAAACCATGTTGTCGCTCATGATCTTTCTAAAAAAGACGGTATCATCGATAGCGCAAAAGAAGCTGGATTCTCAAAAATTACCCTATCAAACGCTTTTGGCGGAGTTGCGGTTTGGGACTTGAATAATTAATTAGTCGCCGCTGACGCGCTGCGTGCCGTGTACACGGCAGCTGGGTATTCCGGCATAACGTGACCGCTGATTCTGGTTTATCGTGACCGATTTTGGGGTGTTTCCGGAATCGGTGGTCACGATACCGGAATGACTGGTCACGATGGCGGAATGCTGTCGTATGCCATGAAACTGGTGTTACGCATCGTGCAACCGAACAGGGTACGTTCGCTTCGCGATTACGACCTAACCTTACCCGTTGGGCCTCGGTGCCCATAGGAGTTGGAGAAACGACCTGAGCCCACAAAACAACAAGACGTTCACCGGCGGCGATCAGTGCCCAGAAGGTTTTTCTATTTACCTTCAAAGGAGTCTACAAATTTCTTTGCGGAAAACGGAATAATGAACCAGGCGATGAGGCCAGTAAATAAACTGATGACGAGCGCCGCAATACCCGCCTTGAACCAGCCTTTGAAAAGGAAGTAGAAGCCACCAAAAAGAAACGTCCATAAACCGGAAACCTCACGCTCAATCTTCGGTGGTTCCGTCTTTTGCGGAGCACCGCAATGTGGACATGACGCAGCTAGGTCTGAGATCTGTTTGCCACATTCTCGGCAAAAAACAAGAGCCATGATGATTTTCCTTTGAAGTTATGCTGTTAGCCCGAACATTTCATGAAAAGGGCAGAAAATGTTGTAAGTGTTTGATATAATTGCGGTTACAAAGCCAGCAATCCGTAAACACAAACCACACTCTGCCCATGTCGAATTCTACTATAAAACAGCTTTGTTTTCCGCCCTCCGCCGGTTTTACCGTTCGTGCCAATTTTGAAGGAGGCGGTTTGTCTTCTGATCTTGGTCCGATGTTATTGCGCAGCCTTGATCGGCAAATCGGGCTGACCAAGCGTCTTTCTGCTGCCACCATGTCCCGCTTTGAACATGCCGCTGCCACACGCGATATTTACCGCGCGAGTCAGGCTTTGGTCGAACAGTTCATTGCCGGTTTTGCGCAACCGCCGGCAGCCCTGGTCCGTCTAATGATGAACGTCAGCTTTAGCTTCGCACATTAAGCCGCTCATTTAACAGCGCATTAATCCGCAACAACGCTTCCGGTCGTCCTTCTTCAAAGCCGGTCATTGCAACACCACGCAACAGCTTTTCGTGCCGTTCCTGCGCGCTGGCGGATACCCCGTCCAGCGTGTCGGATGCGGGGATTGGCAGGTAAACCAGCAGCAGTTTGATTAGCGCATCTTGTAGTGCTAAAGATATATCGACAGTGGCTGTCAAACTGTCGATGTCACCGCGCAGGCCAAGCATCGTTGCCGCAATACGCCGTTCTGTACTTGCCAGCGCCGCCGTGTTGGGCTGTCTGCGCGCTTCCATCCCTTCGAGCACATATTCAGTTGCGAGAGCGGCTTGCGACAGATTACGGCGCTGTGCTTCTTCGCGCAGTTCATCAGCATAAGTACCCTGAATCTTGACATTTGCAAAAACCGGACTTGTCATTTTTAATCTCCAAAAGCACTGCGAACAAGCGCAGAAAATGAATAAGTGGGTGAGGATAGCAGATGTGTCAACCGCTTTTCATGCTCTGCCGACAGAGTGATCGCAACTGCAACAAAACCATCAGGATTGAATTCACGATGACGCCTGACCGCATGAGACAGCAGCTCAGTGTCATCCTTAGTATCAATAAACTGCGCAAAAATCTGCGACCGTTTTTCCTGCGTGATTCTGCGCATTTTGGATGCGCGCGGTACACGCGCGTTGAGATATGTCCTCATTGCTTTTGCTCCTGTGGGTATGGGTTAATCATTGCTGCCGGTGCCACATCGCGCGGCGCTTGGTCTTGCAGTTGCATGCTTGTGTTGTACGCGCTCGGAAACACCAAATCTTTACTTACAATGACCTCAATCTGGTCGCCGGGTTGCACATGAATTGTTGGTGCAATGGTTGCGTACTGCTGCAGCACTTGTGATACAGCTTGGCCGAACGTTTGGCTGAACTGCTGCGTAAACAGTTGATTGGTCGTTGGATACATCGAGTCAGTCTGTGGCTGTCCCAATGCCATGCCGGTCGTAACCAGCGACAACAACAACGCATTTTTGAACATTAACCAAGTGTGGTTATCAACGTCACCTGTAAGCCCGCTCATACCGTTTCCGTCAGAGCCTTCCATCAACCCAAGATTGATATAAGTGCCGTTCGGAAACACGATGCGATTCCATGCAACCGCGACACCTTGCTGACCGGGTAACACTTTTACGGCATAAGAGCCAACCAGTTGTGCACCTGCTGGAATCAACAGTTTGCTGCCAGTATTCGTGTCGTAGATATTTCGGCTGACAATGGCCATAATCTGCCCCGGCAGGTCGCTGTTGATGCCGGTTGTCAGCGTCGCAGGTATGACGCTACCCGGCACCAAGACGTGTATACAGCAGCCCATACATGTCCATATAACTCTAAAAAAACATGAATTTACGATAATTCATGTATCTGCGCGTCCATACCTAATACATAGATATCTTTCATTCCGTGGGG
>JAJYGL010000157.1 GCA_021790625.1 Pseudomonadota bacterium
TTTTTTGCGGATTGCGCAGCACGGGAACGATGCGGTTATCCTCGATGCCCAACAGTGCGCGGCTGGTCTTGCTGGGGACGCTGGCAGGAAGCGGTTTGTTGATGAAGTGGATGACCTGCGATTTTATTGTGGCAGGTTTTGGCGTGGCAGGCGGCCGGGCGAGTTGTTGTTTGACGGCGCCCACGCGCTGCGCTAGCTGGGAAACCAGACGCTGTGCCGCATAACCTAGCCGTACCATACCGGTACGTATCAGTTTGATGGTGACAGGGTCAGTGGCATTCAAAAACAGCATGCCAGCGGTTGTTCCGGGACTGAAGCGCTTTTTGCCCTGTTGGCGCAAAAAGTTGCGCATGGCAACCGATACATCACCAAAATCGATGTTGACCGGGCAAGGCGTGACGCATTTGTGGCACACGGTGCAGTGATCGGCAACTTCGTTGAATTCGGCGAAGTGCTGCAGCGACACGCCGCGCCGGGTTTGTTCTTCGTACAGGAAGGCTTCGATGAGTAATGACGTAGCCAGAATCTTGTTGCGCGGCGAATACAACAGATTGGCGCGCGGCACGTGGGTGCTGCACACGGGTTTGCATTTTCCGCAACGCAGGCAATCTTTTATGGAATCGGCAATGCGGCCGATTTCCGATTTTTCCATAATCAGCGATTCGGTTTCCAGCAGCGAAAAGCTGGGGGTATAGGCGTTACGCAGGTCTGCACCCGACAACAGTTTTCCCCGGTTGAAATGGCCCTTCGGATCCACTTTCTGTTTGTAGGCAGCGAAGTGCTCGATGGCTTCCGTATCCAGAAATTCGAGTTTCGTCAGTCCGATACCGTGTTCGCCAGAGATGACACCGCCCAGATCGCGGGCAAGATGCATGATGCGCGCCACAGCGGCGTTGGCCGTTTGCAGCATGGCGTAGTTGTCTGAGTTGACCGGGATGTTGGTATGAACATTGCCGTCCCCGGCGTGCATGTGCAGGGCAATAAACACCCGGCCACGTAGCACGCTGTGGTGAATGGCATCACAGCGCTCCAACACGGGAACGAAGGCGTGACCAGTAAAAATCTGCATTAATTTTTCACGAACTTCTCGTTTCCAGGATACGCGCAGGCTGTGGTTTTGCAGCTGATGAAACAGGGTTTCAGGTGCAGAATCGGCAGCGGGATCATCCAGGTGATCCAGCAAATGCTGCCAGTGTGCATGTGTGTCGGACAGCAGTTGCTGTGCGCGCAGGCGCCGGTCTTCCAATGCGTCGGCATCGGTTTGGGTATCAGGCGTTTCGGCCAGTGGCAAGTCACCGGCAAAAAACTGTTGCAGCGCGGTCAGGAGTTCCAGTTTGTTGCGCAACGAAAGTTCGATGTTGATATGTTCGACGCCATCGGAATAATCCGCCAGCCGTTCCAGCGGGATGACGACATCCTCATTGATTTTAAAGGCATTGGTGTGGGCGGCGATGGCGGCGGTCTTGGCGCGATCGAGCCAGAATTTTTTGCGGGTTTCCGGCGTGGTGGCAATGAATCCTTCTCCGCCACGGGCATTGGCCAGACGCACGATATATGACGCAGCTTCACCGCAGGCGGCGCTGTCATCGCTGGCGACATCGGCCAGCAAAATCATGTTCGGCAAGTGTCCGCGCTGCGCCTTGGGCGCGTAGCCCACTGCGCGAATGTAACGTATATCCAGATGTTCCAGTCCGGCGAGGGTGGCTTGGGAGTTGGCGTCCAGATAAGCTTTGATTTCCACGATGGCAGGCACAGCATCGCGTACCTGACCGTAAAATTCCAGACATATCGTGCGCACATGCGCTGGCATGCGGTGCAGGATGAACCGCGCGGAGGTGATGATGCCGTCGCAGCCTTCTTTCTGAATGCCGGGCAGACCAGACAAGAATTTGTCTGTGACATCCTTGCCCAGACCCGTTTTGCGGAAATGCGCGCCGGGAATGGACAGGATGCTGGCGTCACCAAGCGGCGCCGTTCCATCGATATCGTAATATTGCAGGGAAAAATCTGCCTGATCCACGTCGTGGATTTTGCCGAGATTGTGGTTCAGACGGGTGACTTCCAGCCATTTGGCGTCTGGCGTGACCATGCGCCAGGAAACGAGGTTGTCTAGTGCCGTGCCCCACAGCACAGCTTTTTTGCCGCCGGCATTCATGGCAACATTGCCGCCAATGCAGGACGCATCGGCCGATGTCGGGTCCACGGCAAACACCAGGCCTGCCGCTTCGGCAGCTTCCATGACGCGCTGAGTGACGACGCCAGCACCGCAGTGTATGGTCGGTTGCGTCTCGGTGACCCCGGGCAGATTTTGCCTGTCCACTGCGGACAGCGTATCCAGTTTTTCGGTATTGATGACGGCGGCATATTTGTCCAGAGGAATCGCGCCGCCAGTGTAGCCGGTGCCGCCACCACGCGGAATGATAGTCAGCCCCAGTGTGATGCATTCACGTACCAGATAGGAAATTTCAGCTTCGCTGTCCGGGGTCAACACCACGAAAGGGTACTCGACACGCCAGTCGGTGGCGTCAGTGACATGGGAAGCGCGCGCCAGACCGTCAAACTGGATGTTGTCCCGTCGGGTATATCGCGCCAGTTGACGCAGGATTTTTTGTCGCATGTGGCTGGTATGCGCAAAGTCGGCCTCAAAACGGTTGACAGCCTCGCGCGCTGCCTGCAACACGTCAGCAACCAGCGGATTGTCCTGACGACGTTCTTCGATGGCGTGCAATCGATGGTGCAGGGCATCGACCAGTGCTTTCTGACGTTTTGGGTTGGCCAGTAAGTCATCCTGCAGATATGGATTGCGAGAAACGACCCAGATATCGCCCAACACTTCGAATAACATGCGGGCAGAGCGGCCAGTGCGGCGCTCATCGCGTAATTGGTCGATTTGTTGCCAGCATTGCTCGCCCAACAAACGAATAATGATTTCTCGATCGGAAAACGAAGTGTAATTATAAGGTATCTCGCGCAGTCGATTCATGACAGCAGTCAGGCAACGTAAAGTGTTATTCTACCAGCAACGGGTGCAAGAAATAACTGTGCGGACATACAGGGTATTCGTGAACGCGAATGGGCGTGACAAGCGGTGAGAAATTACGCAAAATGACGGGATTTTCTGTCACAGGAGCAACGACATGGGTAAGAAGATTGTTGGGATTGCGGTTGTGCTGGCCGCAGCGGCCGCCCTGTACTGGGGGTTGACGCAAAAGCCTGCGGCACCAGATATTCAGGCGGTTGATTTGAATGGGCATCCGGTTTCGCTGGCGCAATGGCACGGACACCCCGTGTATGTCGATTTTTGGGCAACGACATGTCCGGGTTGTGTGCAGGAAATGCCAAAGCTGGTGGCATTGTATCAACAGTATCATCCTGCCGGTTTTCAGCTATTGGCCGTCGCCATGAGCTATGATGATGCGGCGCAGATACAGAAACTGGTGAATGAGCAGCATCTGCCTTTCGTGGTGGTATATGACGCGCATGGGGATATTTCGCATGCGTTTGGCGATATTCGCCTGACACCCACCGCATTTTTGATTGACGACAGCGGACACATTGAGCAGCAGATCATTGGCGACCCGAATTTTGCTGATTTACAGCGCCGCATCGCGGCTGGCTGACGGGCGGATTAACGGCGGATTAACGGCGGATTAATCACTCGAATACGGTATCGACCATTCGGCAACGCCTTCTTT
>JAJYGL010000276.1 GCA_021790625.1 Pseudomonadota bacterium
TATCTGTCAACGTCTTGTGATTGTCTTGCATGACCACGCCAAATGCAAGACTTTTTTTATCAGAATCAATATGTTTACCGCGATAATTATCAAACAACACAATATCTGTCACATAACTGACTTTTGCTGCACGCATGGTATCGAGCAGATTTTGCATCGGCACGGCGGCATCGACCACGACAGCCAGATCACGCCTTACCGCCTGAAAGCGCGACATCGGTTGGTTCATCGGTACTCGTCGTTGCAAAACCACGTCCAGATCGATCTCGAACAACACCGGCGCACTGCTCCATTGTCGACGTTGCACTAACGCCGGGTGCAACACGCCCATCCAGCCGACAGGCCGATCATTGACCATGATTTGCCCGCTTTGCCCCGGATGCAACGCCGAATGTTGCGCTGACACTATGCGACATTCGCAAGGCCAAAACAAGGCTTCTACACAGGCTTTGACATCAAAAAAATCCACCGTCCGCGCAACTTGCCCCCACTGCTCGGGCCACACCGGCCCATAAACCAGACCAGCAATACGATGGGGCTCATCAAACCCGTCACCACTGGAAACATAACAGCGACCCAATTCCAGGATACGCACCTGCGTCTGCCCACGCTTCAAATTGCTATCCAGCACGTCGAGCAAACCACCCCACAAGGTCGAACGCATGACCGCCATTTGCGCCGCAATCGGGTTTTGTAGCGCAATGCGTTGCGCATGCGGCGCCAATTCAAATTCCCACGCCGGATCGACAAAACTCCAGGTCATCACTTCCTGATAACCTCGCGCCGACATCAGATTTCGCACCGCATCCACACCACGCACCGCTTCATGATTCGGCAACAAGTGCATCGTCGCCTGCGGCGCAATGGGCGCAATGTTGTCATAACCGTACAAACGCGCGATTTCTTCCACCAAATCCACTTCCAGCGCCACGTCAAACCGCCAGGCTGGCGCAACCACCTCCAAACCATCGCCTGCATCAAGCGACCGCACCATAAACCCCAGTCGGCGCAACATCGTGGCCATGTCTACCGACGCAATCGGTACGCCCAGCAAACGCTTGACCCGATCCGGGCGCAAGAAAATCGGCAATCGCTGTGGTAAATCATGCTGCAACTCAACCGCAGGACGCGCAACACCACCACAAATGGCAATCAACAGGCTGGTTGCCCGCGCTAACGCTGCTCGGGTCGCGGAAAAATCGACGCCGCGCTCAAACCGATAGGCCGCATCGGTGGCAAGACTTAACCGGCGTGCCCGTCCGGCCAGCGCATCCGGATGAAAGAATGCCGATTCCAGCATGATGTTGACGGTCTCCTCTCCCACAGCGCTGCGCTGTCCACCCATTACGCCGGCAACCGCCAATGCGCCATTCTCGTCGGCGATAACGAGCATATCCGTATCCAACGTCACCTGCTGTCCGTTCAACAAACACAGTTTTTCCTGTGCATACGCCCAGCGTACCTGCACAGCACCCCGCAAAGTATCGGCATCAAACGCATGCAATGGCTGTCCCAACTCCAGCATGACGTAATTCGTGACGTCCACGATAGCACTGAGTGGCCGGACGCCGCTGCGCAACAAGCGTTCGCGCATCCATTCTGGCGTACGTGCTGCCGGATTCAAACCTTCCACGCGCTGGGCACAATAGCGCGGACATGCCTCCGGTGCCGACAGCAATATCTCTAACCCTGCTTCACCCTGTTCAACCAAGGGCAGGCTCTCCGGCAAGGTCAGTGGCAAATCCATCAAAGCTGCCACTTCACGTGCAATGCCACGCACACTCAGACAATCGCTGCGGTTGGGGGTCAATTTCAGCGTCAACATCTGGTCATCCAGATGCAAGTATTGACGCACACTCATCCCTACTGGCGCATCTTCCGGCAAAATCAGCAAGCCATCGATTCCATCCGCCACACCCAATTCGGCAGCGGAGCACAGCATGCCCGCCGATGCCACGCCCCGCAGTTTGGTGGCACGTATCGCGCCACCAGGCAATTCCGCGCCAGGCAGCGCGCAGGGAACGCGCGCGTCAACACACACATTCGTTGCGCCACACACGATCTGCAGCAAGTCTTTCGTACCAGCGTCCACCTGACACACCCGCAACCTGTCAGCATCAGGATGCGGAGCAAGCGCACAAACCCGAGCGACCACCACACCGGAAAAACTCGCCGCTACCGGTTCGATGGCTTCGACTTCCAGCCCCGCCATGGTCAATTCATGCGCGAGTCCTTCAGTATCCAGTGTCGGATTCACATATTCACGCAACCACTGTTCAGAGAATTTCATCGAATCAACTCCAGTTTCCGTTTAATGAAACTGGCGCAAAAAACGCAGATCATTGGCATAAAACGCTCGCAAATCATCTACACCGTACCGCAGCATGGCCAGACGTTCCACCCCCATGCCAAACGCAAATCCGACGTAACGATCACTATCAATGTTGACATTACCCAGCACATTCGGATGCACCATACCGCAACCCAACACTTCCAGCCAACCTGTATGGCTGCATACGCGACAACCTTTTCCGGCGCACATGACACACGCAATATCCATTTCGGCCGACGGTTCGGTAAACGGGAAAAATGAAGGGCGGAACCTTACGCGCAAGGATTTCTGCTCAAAGAATTGCTGTACGAAATCGGTCAACACACCTTTCAGACCAGCGAAACTCACCGTTTCATCTACCCAGAGACCTTCTACTTGATGAAACATCGGCGTATGTGTCACGTCTGAATCACAACGATATACCCGACCAGGTGCGATGATGCGCAGCGGCGGACGATGTGATTCCAGGTATCGCACCTGAACCGGTGAGGTATGCGTGCGCAGCACGTGTCCGCTATTGACATAAAATGTATCATGCATGGCACGCGCCGGATGATTGGCCGGAATATTCAACGCCGTAAAATTGTAAAAATCAGTTTCAATTTCCGGTCCTTCCGCAACGGAAAACCCCATCGAGTGAAACAGCGCTTCAATTCGGCGCAACGTCAAACTGACTGGGTGATGCCCACCCGGTGGAATACCCCGTCCCGGCAAACTGACATCGATTTTTTCTTCCGCCAGGCGTTGCAACAATTCCTGATCGCGCAATTCATTGCGCCGATTGTCCAGCAAAGACTGTATGCGTTCCTTGGCCTGATTGATTCGGCTACCCACTGCGGGACGTTCTGCCACAGGCAAAGCGGACAACTGCTTCATGAGCACGGTCAATACGCCGTTCTTGCCCAGATAGTACGCTTTGAGTTGTTCCAGTACCGCTGGTTGCCCACTGACCGCAAACTCGGTCTGCGCACGCGCCACCATTTCGTCCAGCGCCTTGTCGTCCAGCATATCTGGTGAATTCATTGTCCCTGTCGTCCTTCCAAGCCCATGCAAAACTGTGTGCGCAACGCTGACATGCGCGGCACGCATGGCGTTCATGACAGTCGGACTTTGAGCCCGCCACCACCATCAACACCAGAATAATTCATTACTCCACATGCAAAAAGGAGGCAAACACGCCCCCTTTTCGTCCAGCAACAACCGTTACACTGCCAGTTTTGCCTTGGCTTGCTCGGCCAACTGCGCAAAAGCCGGTTTGTCGAATACGGCCAGATCAGCCAAGACCTTGCGATCCAGCAAGATATCAGCCTTTTTCAACCCATTCATAAACACGCTATAACGCAAGCCGCACTGACGTGCCG
>JAJYGL010000224.1 GCA_021790625.1 Pseudomonadota bacterium
GGTTAGGCGCTGATTTAGTTGGTTTGCAGGGTGATGTAAAGTGTTTCGCCTTCGCGTTTGATGAGTAAGGCGATGGTATGTTGCTGTAACGCGGCTTGCATCAATGCCTTGTATTGGGCAACCGAATGCAGGGATTTATTGCCGATAGCCAGAATGATATCACCGGGCTGAATGCCGGCCTGGGCGGCCAGACCCTCGCTGTCTCGCACCAGAACGCCGACTTTCCCCGCTGTGTGTGGCAGGGGTTCGACGACCAATCCGAGTTTGTCGGGAGAGGCGCCTGACCAGCCGCTGTGTCCGCTGCGGGATATTTTGTCTGGCATTTCACCCAAAGTGGCAGAAAGCGCCAGCATGGCACGATTGCGCCAGACATCAAGATGGGCAACACTACCCGGTTTGGATTCGGCAACCAGTAGTGGCAGGTCGATGGAACGGCTGATAGTCTGACCGTTGAATTTCAGAATCACGTCACCAGCTTTGATGCCTGCGCGGGCAGCAGGGCCGTCTGGCACCACTTCTGAAACCAGCGCACCTTCCGGTCTGGCAAGACCGAACGCGCTGGCAACACCTGCGTTGACGTCCTGAATGACGACGCCCAATTGTCCACGCCTGACTTTGCCATATAGCTTGAGTTGATCGGCGGTTTGCATGGCGACGTCAATCGGAATGGCAAATGACACACCCATATAACCGCCGGAGCGAGAGAAAATCTGTGAATTGATCCCGACGACCTGGCCTTTCATGTTGAACAATGGGCCGCCGGAATTGCCGGGGTTGACTGCCGCATCCGTCTGGATGAAGGGTACATAGTTTTCATCGGGCAATGCACGGTTTTTTGCGCTGACGATGCCGGCCGTCACCGAGTTTTCGAATCCGAAAGGTGAACCGATGGCCAGTACCCATTCGCCTACTTGCAGCTGTTTCGGGTCGCCAATGGGTGCCTTGGGCAAACCGGTGGCGTTGATTTTCAAAAGAGCAATGTCGGTACGCGTATCCATGCCGATGACCTTGGCGGTGAATTCCCGGCGGTCAGTCAGTTTGACGGTGACTTTGTCGGCATGGTCGACGACGTGTGCGTTGGTGAGGATATAGCCATCACTGCTGATGATGAAACCCGATCCACCGCTGCGTTGGGGTATTTCGGTGCTACCGCCACCGCCACCACCACCTTGGGCTTCGGGTGCTGGCATGAAATGGCGGAAGAACTGGAACATTTGGTCGTCCGGAAATCCGGGTACGTTGTTAGCGTGAATGAGTTGGGTTGAGGTGATATTGACCACCGATGCACCATGATCTTTGACAATCTGGGTGAAGTCTGGCAAATCGCCAGCGAAAGCATAAAGCGGTGTGGCGTTAAGTTGAACCAGACAGAAAATAAACAAACCATATAGCCAGTTTCTCATGTTTAAATTTCCTTCAGAACA
This sequence comes from Pseudomonadota bacterium, assembly GCA_021790625.1. Classification (GTDB taxonomy): domain Bacteria; phylum Pseudomonadota; class Gammaproteobacteria; order Burkholderiales; family Sulfuriferulaceae; genus Sulfuriferula. The sequence continues at coordinate 1,425 of JAJYGL010000224.1, forward strand.
AAAAAAGGTGTGGTAACCGTACGCAAGATAATTGGTTGATAGCGCGGATTGTAGCGGATGTGGTGGTTGGCACGCCAGAGCCAACCGGCTGCCAGCGCGAGACCGGCCAGTGCGCCCAGTATGGACGCCAGTTCGGCTGTTGCCGGATTGGCCAGGCGGGAAGCCAGAATAGCACCGGTGAACACCAGTAACAGGGGCAGCAGGTAAACGAGCGCTGCGCTGCGTACCACGGAGCCGTCAGCAATATTGATGATGGCTTCGTCGCCAACGTGACAACCTATCGGGTCAAGGACACGAAAACGGTGAGGGGTGCTGCCCAGAAACATGCGGCCGATATTGTCTGCACCGCAGCCGCCATTGTTGTTGCCGTGACTGTTGCAACTGTTGCAACCGGAGGATTCGGCAATGGCTTCTACCCAAGCGGTATCGTGTTGGTCGGTACGAATGATTCGAACGTGCATTTCCATGATCTCGCCTCGTTTTTACCTGATTGTGCCGTTACATTACTTTGCTTTGTTTATGGGTTGCAGACTGTCTGCCATCATCATGAGTGTCGCGGGGGGGACGTCACCCAAGGCGGTAATCTGATCCGCATTGCTTGGTCGAGTGTATAGACTCATGATACCGTGTCGGGCAAGCCCTTGCTGACGTATCGGGTCGTTCGCGGCCCGCGCTTCGACAAATAGCGACACGGTGGACAGACCATCACTGTACACCAGATGTGTGACTGGTCGCGTGTGTTTGGGCAGAATGAATTGAGCGGCGGTGACCAGATGGAATCCGGGGGGCATTTTTCCTACCTGCCAGTCTGCGGTAATCGGGGTTTCATGCTCCGGGATAGTGACTGTCTGCTTGTCGGTAAGCCCTGACTGGAATTGGGTGCGTTCAGGGGCGTTACCAATATCGATCTGGGTGAAGCTGAACCAGGAAACCGGCTGCTGCTGACCATCAAGCTTGATGAGTCGCAATAAAACATGGCTGATGCTGTCGGCCCACAGGATATAACCATAGCGGTAGGGGTCGCGCGGCAACAAGGACAGGCCTGTGCTGTCGTGGTCGGCAATCCGGATATGTCCAATGAATTCGGGTTGATAATAGTTCAGAATATCGTCGGGTTGTTTAGGCAATACTTCGGGAAAGAACGGCCGATGGTGATGGCGTTCGACATCTATTTGATGGCCGTGCGGGGTGTAGCAGAATACATTATTGTTGTGGCGCAGGAATGTGCGTTGTTTGCCAGAAAGCGCATCGAGACGCAAAATCTCGCCATTTTTGTCAAAACGGTGGCTAATATGGGAGATTTCCATGCCATTCGGACGTTGAAAAATGAATACACCCTCATAGTTGGTCGCGCGTGTGGCATTGGCTACGTCATTTAGCCAGACCGCCGCATCGGTCGGCGGGGATTCTGCCTCGACCGGCAAGGCGACGAACAACATCCAGACGAACCAGAGCAAGATTTTTCCAGGGTGTATCATTGTCAGGTTGACGGCCGTCATGTCGGCGGTAATGCCTGACAGGGTATTCCGTTCGCTCATTGTGCCGGTTCCTGTGGCAAATGATAAGTGGCATCCATGAGAGGAGAGTTGCCATCAGCGGTAAAGTCGCGGTGTGCTGCCATGAAGCGGTTGAGCCGATCTTCGTCGATACTGGCAATTTGCGGAGCAGAGTGCTTCGTCACGGGCGCAATGCTTGCCACTTGTGCCGGATTGGCGGGTTGTTTTATGCCGGAAAAATACAGGGTGCTCAAACTAACGACAGTAACGGCCGCCAGTGAGGCGGCGATTGGCATTAAATAGTGCTGGACGACGGTGCGGCGAGCAGGTTTTGGCGCGACGATAGGCAGTTCCTGCTCCAGTTGCGCGGCAATGCGGCGCGCGAGAGTGGACGAGGTGGCCGGAGTATCGCGCAGCGTATCGCCAATGAGGTGCCAGGTTTGCCAGTGAGCAGAGAACGTATCATGACGGCGCTGTTCAAGTAATTGCTGGCACTCGGTATTAGTCACTTCACCGTCCATGCAGGCGGAAATGTGCTCAAGGACCTGTGTGTCAGAAACCTGTGTGTCAGAATAGGTGGCGACAGGGGTAGTGTGGGTTTTGATGTTGAACATGGGAGTCTCCTTACCATCGGGTATTCGTGTCAGTGCCAAGTATGGGACGCAAGCGGGCGGCGATAGCTTCGCGAGCGCGGAAAATGCGGGAACGTACGGTGCCAATCGGGCATCCCATGGTTTCGGCAATATCTTCGTAACTGAGTCCGTCGATTTCAC
>JAJYGL010000206.1 GCA_021790625.1 Pseudomonadota bacterium
CCTGCGATGCCGGCATTTTTTTTCTCGGCAAACTGAAACGATAATCATCCGCCGTGTCATCGTCCGCTCTGCCCGGCGGAGCATATACGGCAGAGATCAGCCACGCTTTGTCACCCGGTTCCGCCACATGCACAACGCTGCCGTCTGGCTGGATGGCATAAAACAGGTGCGCTCCTGACTCAATACGGCAATCCAGTACATAATTGCGCAATGCGGTGTCTTCAGGTCGCCGCGCACCTGACGCACGCTTTCTGCCCGGTGCGCTCATCTTTATGCGAGGAAGGGTAAATTTTGGCCAATGCATCACATGCTCTCCGCCACCAGCGCATCACGATGGCGCGGTGGAATCACGGTGCTTTGCAATAAAATGACCAGTTCATCGGTCAGATTGTCGCTGGTCCCCCCCAAAGGAACCTGAACAAATGGCAAGGTTGTGGTATTGGCCGTCTTGTTACCGGTACGCACACCGCCAAGAATGACCGTTTCCCCATTGTGTATCACCGTTTGCATCAAAATACGTTTTTCCACCATGGCTGGCGCAGACAATTGGCTTCCCTGCACCGTGAACGTACTCATTGAAGTAATGGCGCTCACTGTCGGCGCGAGCGTGATCTGCGCCTCATCATCGGTCAAAATATCCGGCATGACCGCCAAACTGACGCCGCTTTCAGCAAAGCTGGCCGATGCGCCGCTCTCCGAAGTGCTCAAACCGGCCATGCTCATGATGCTGCCCAGATACGGCGTGCTGGTACCATCAAAAATCGCCACTGGCGAACGGTTCATCGCCATGATGGTTGGTTGCGTCAGCACGGATAATTTGCCGTAATTACGCAACGCACTAATCACCGCATTGATGGTGGCTGTGGTAATGCTCAGATTGAATGCCGGATTGACTGTGGTTTGCACCAATGCCGCACTGGCTGGGTTGACCACCGTTCCCGGGTTGATGACGGCAGCTCCCGACGCGCCGCTGAGCGCGATATTACCCACCGAGTTTTGCAACGGTGCCAACACCCGTGCCCACTCGATACCGTAGCTCATGCTGTCATCAAGCTGCACCTCGAGCACCGAAACCTTGATTTGCACGCGTCGGTCATTGTCATACACGAACTCATTAATGAAACGGCGCATCCGGTTCAATGCCGCACCATTGCCGCGCACCGAAATATAACCGGTGTCCTTGGAAACAGACACCAGCGCATTCTCACCCGCTACCCGTTGTAAAAATTCATCCAAACCGCCATGCATCACCTGCTGGGTTTTGCTTGTCAGCGAAGCGGTGGCATTGAAAGTGGCCTGTACACTGCCAACCGAACTTTCCCCGCCACTTGAACCCGACGATGCCCCGGACATACCGCCAGAGCTCCCGCCCGGACTCCCGCCGGGGCTACCACCCATGCTGCCACCAGAACTGCCCCCGTTGGCGCCAAGAGATGCTCCGCCAAAACCACTGCCATCGACACCATAGGCAGAATCCAACCGCGCCATCAGTCGGACGGGTATACGAAATGTCCACGCGGCCTGTTTTGCGATGGTAATATTACGCGACTGATTATCGGTAATCGCCACATAACCCGCATTGGCTGCCACTTCACGAATGGCGGCATCGATACGCAGATTGTGTACGGAAACCGACACCCTGTGATCGACGTCCACTCCGTCGACATAAGAAACTGAATACCGTTGCTGCGCCAGCGCATCCAGAACGGTATGCAACGGACCACTCGCCGTCAGCGAAACGTCTCCCCTGTCACTACCGGCATCAGCACGTTCAACAAACCCACCGGGCAGATCCGCGACCGACAACACGTGCTTTAACCCATAGTCTGATACCGATTGTTTTGATTGCGCAGCAACACTGGCTGCCATCTGATCCTGCACCAGCTTTTCCTGCGGTACGCCAGAGCAGGCAACGAGTCCCATCGATGACAACAGCATCCACGTCAACCATTTCAAGTATTTCAAGCATTTCAAGCGTTTGTTATTGGACGAACACATTCAGAATATTCCCTTCGTCATTGGTGACATAGGCACGAATACGCGCCGCGGCCAAAAATCTGTTCACCACTTCATCAAATGTTTTGCCGGTAAAGCTGGCATCCTGGCGGGCGAACAAATCGTCGCCCCGCCAACTGACGTCGTACCCGTATCGCTTGGCAAAACCGGACAGCGCTGCTTTCAGGCTGTCCCCCTGGCGTAGTGTCAACACCAGAATGGTTGCTTCCGGCGCAGCGCCCGGCGTTCCTCCACTCGCCCGAGCGGCGCCTGGCGCTGCAACAACCGCTTGCGCCGGCGCAACCGACGCGCCGCGTCGTGCCGATTGCGTCGGTTGCGTCGGTTGCGCCTTCTGCGACACGCGCATCACACCGTTATGGCAACTGTATTGCAGCCCGGTACCCTCGGTCAGGCGCTGCACAGCTTCGCCCACCGTCCCGGATACGTCATGCGCGCTGATGGTCGTACCATCAAACTCGCCCGACTCAATCAGTGAAATACCTGTCCCGGCAAGAATTTTGCGCAAGGCTGCCACAGGTCGTTCGTTATCAAACGACACAGGGCCAAAATGGGCGCTCAAATCACAATCATCCGCCCATGCCGGCACCCATGCCGTGCAGGCCAACACACCAGCCAATATCCATTTACGCACCATCAATTTGCCCCCGCTCCCCATCTGGAATCACCTTTTCTTTCGCCATGAAACGGTTTGCCAGCCAATTTTTGCCTGCCTATGGCCATTTTCTGGTACCTGCAGAACCTGCCCTACCTGCAACCAGTCAAGTCGCCGCAAGTGATTACACGCCGCAAGCGCCGCCATACTCACTTTTTCCCGGTGCGCGATGCGCCACAAGGAATCACCAGTCTTGACGACGTAACGCTTGCCATCCGCACTGCCCACCGGCGAAAGATGCAAAGCAATTTGCAGCGATCTCTCTTTTCTCGCCGCACCAAATGCAGTTCCGCTGGCTGTCTGACCTGCATCCACTCCGGATTCGCCCGTTTCATGTCTACGTTCACGCCTACGCGAGTCATTCCATGTCCCGTTCCCTGTTTGCGTGCTGTCAGCTATTTTCTGCACAGCACCTCGCGCTTGGCTGACCGTGTGCGCAGAAGGGACGTAAGGACTGGTCACTGCCGGTGCAAAGCCATTCGGTTCGCCATTGCGGCGAAAAATCAGTTCGCCATGAAACGTTCCGCCGTCCGGATGCAAAACATGATTGAATGACAGTCCGGCAGGCACACTGACCGAACGGTTGCTGGCCAGAACGCTCGCCGACCCGTCTGCACGGCTGCCATTGCTTAACGCCCTGCCCCCGGTGTAACGCACGATGGCTTGCTGGTTGTCGAGTTTGAGCATGATTTCTGGCGCCAACCGGTCAGCCACCAGATAGGGAAATTCCGGATGTACCTGCAGACGCGTCACGCCGTTGACCGTACGGATGAACAACGCTGGCACCAACGTTTGATCCCTGAACTGCAAGTAAAGATGATGTCCATCATCAAACACCTGTGCTGGCGAAATGGACGAATCCCCGCTGACGCTGTAATGAAAATCGTAACCTGGCAAATCGGTAGCCTGCGCACGTTGTACAACGCCAAAAATCAGAAAAATAACGACAGACAAGCGCTTCAATTGTGGCCTCCTTTGTTTACGCTGGCTTGGTTTGTGCCTGGGGTTGCATCGGCCTG